>JAUNOO010000133.1 GCA_030531095.1 Bacteroidales bacterium | reverse complement strand
AGTCTCCGCCCCGATACTGGAAACAGTTTCGGGGCGGAGCTTTTTTGTGCCTTGCCGAAAGGGCTAATCCAGCAAGGTAAGTGGCTGTTCTAACCTTGCACAAATGGACTGGTTCTGTGAGATTTGCGGAAAGACTCTAAGGGGCGGTGCTTTGAAGGAAAGTTAAAAGACTTGTTTCGCTGCTTTCGCGTTTTACTTCAGCGCGGATTTCCGAACTGTCTTAAAATTAGCGGTCTAAGTTGTGGAACGGCACTTTTACGCCCCTGCCGATTCGTCGATTATTGGAAAAATAGACTTGTCCTTCTCCGTTTTATTTCGTAATTTTGCAAACATCAGATTACACATCACCCAAATCACTAAACTCGTGCATTTTAAGAACATCCTCACAATTTGTCTTGCCACGGTAAGCATGGGCGCCGCTCAAGCACAGAGCGACGGGGTTGACCAGCTCCCTGCGCGTCGTGCCGCCGAGAACGCCGTGGCTAAGGTGGAGGAGGCTGTCAATGTCGACGCAGTGGTTAAGGTGGAAAACCTGATTACCATTTCGCCAAGCGACAGTATCGGTGAAGCCATCGTGCAGACCGCTTTGCAGTATCTTGGTGCCAAGTACCGCAAGGGTCACAGCGGACCGAACGCTTTCGACTGCTCCGGTTTTACGAGCTACATCTATGGTATGAAGGACATCTCCATCAGCCGTTCTTCGCGCACGCAGTATAATGAAGGTACACCCATCAACGAAATCAGTGAGCTCAAGAAAGGCGACCTCGTCTTCTTCGGCGGTTCTGCCTCCTCGAAGAGAGTGGGGCACGTGGGCATCGTCACCGAGGTGGACGCTGAGACAAACCGGTTCAAGTTCGTCCACGCCGCCCGCACAGGCGTGAAGGTGGACGACTCCAGCTCTGCCTACTATGCACGGCGATTCTTGGGTGCACGCCGAATCTTGGACAATTAATTGCGTTTATAGTCGGAGCGCGCCGTAAGTGTTTGCGGTGCGCTCCTTTTTTGTGCGCTCACGCGAAAAGTGCAAACTAAACAGCATCCTCACTGGGAATAAAAACATGGTCTTCAGAGACCACTCATATATAATATAAGAAAATGAATCTCCTACAAGCAACAACCGAAGCCGCCACAGGCACCGCTGCTGACGTGGCGGCAAACTTCGACATCAGCAAGCTCGACAGTCTGCTCGACAAGCTCATCGACCTCGGCATCGATGCCGGAAAGCACATCCTCGCCGCCATCGTCATCTACATCGTGGGGCGGATGCTCATCAATCTCATCAACCGCCTCGTCGCCAATATGCTTTCGCGGCGCCGCATTGACGGGAGCGTGCAGACCTTCCTGCGCAGTCTGGTGAAGATACTGCTCACCGTGCTCCTCATCGTCTCCGTCATCGGTGCGCTCGGCGTCAACACCACGTCGTTCGCCGCCCTGCTTGCCTCCGCCGGTGTCGCCATCGGTATGGCACTCTCCGGAAATCTTCAGAACTTTGCCGGCGGTCTCGTCATCCTGCTCTTCAAACCCTATAAGGTGGGCGACTGGATTGAAGCCCAGGGCGTGCAGGGCAAGGTGACCGAGATACAAATCTTCCACACCCTGCTCACGATGGGCGACAACAAAGTCGTCTACATCCCCAACGGCAGCATGAGCACCGCCGTCGTCATCAACTACACCCGCAACGAGACCCGCCGCGTGGACTGGAACATCGGCATCGACTACGGCGAAAGCATCGAAAACGCCAAGACCGCCATCCTCGACACCCTCAAGCGCGACGCCCGCATCCTCCTTGACCCCGCCCCCGCAGTAGTGGTCGGCGCCCTTGCCGACAGCAGCGTCAACCTCACCGTGCGCGTATGGGTGAAGACCGACGACTACTGGCCCGTCTACAACGAAACCCTCAACAACATCTACAACACGTTCAACGAGCGCGGCATCGAATTCCCCTTCCCGCAGCAGACCGTCCACCTCGTAAAGGATTGATTTTTCGGTTTGCAGGCGAAAAAAAGCGGGTAAAATTTGTGGTTTCTAAAATTAATCCCTAATTTTGCACCCTGCTATAAGTATGCATTCAAAAAAGTAATCACAAAATAAAAATCAAAACCAAGAAATGATTGTAGTACCCGTGAAAGAGGGCGAAAACATCGAACGCGCCCTCAAGAAATTCAAGAGAAAATTCGAAAGGACTGGTATCGTAAAGGAACTTCGTGCCCGTCAGCAGTATGACAAGCCTTCTGTACTGAAGCGTCTCGCCAAGGAGCACGCCGTCTATGTACAGCAGCTTCGCCGCGAAGATGACTAAGCTACACCGGTAAGAAAAGACTACAAGGGGCGCTTCCGATTTCAGGAAAGTGCCCCTTGCTTTTTGCCGCGCGCCGCCAGCCTTGAACTCTTGAAAATTATAATTATATCCTAGATAATTAAATTAGTCCCGTGATAATTCTTGAAAGCTCAGGACTAAGTCTCAAAAGCTCAGGACTAAGTTAACCAGCGTGAGAAATGGACTACATCGAAACTTTTCTGAAATACATCGCCGTAGACCGAGGTCTCTCCGACACTACCGTGCAGACCTACAAGAACGACCTGCGCGCGCTCGAGCGTTTCTTGCTCTCGCAGGACGAGACGCTCGACTGGACGCTTGTGGACAAAGACCGCGTGCGCCTGTGGATAGCCGACCGCATGGACAGCGGTGTTGAACCGCAGACCATCCGCCGCGCCCTCAGTTCGCTCCGCACTTTCTTCCGCTACCTCGTCATGATGGATGTCATCACGGTAAACCCCATGCAGCTCATCCCCAATCCCAAGACGCCGCGCCAGCTTCCCCACTTCCTCCGTCAGCAGGAGATGGACCACCTGCTAGACGACGTCACCTTCCCCGACACCTTCATGGGACGGCGCGACCGGCTCATCCTGATGACCTTCTACGAAGCCGGACTGCGCATTTCGGAGTTGATAGGCCTCAATGCGGAAAATATCAGCTGGGACCGCAACGAACTGAGAGTGCTGGGCAAGCGCAACAAGCACCGCATCGTCCCCTTCGGCGAAGAACTGCGCAACGCGCTCATGACCTACGACGCCGAGCGGCAGGAGAAGACCGGAAGTGCCACGGGCCCCTTCTTCGTCAACGACCGCGGCGTGCGCGCCACCGACAGCGAAGTGCGCCGCACCGTGAAGCGCTACCTCTCGCTCGTCACCACCCAGAAGAAACGCACGCCCCACGTCCTGCGCCACACCTTCGCCACCGTCCTGCTCAACAACGGCGCCGACCTCGAAGCCGTGAAGAACCTGCTCGGCCATGAAAGCGTCGCCACCACGCAAGTCTATACCCACACCACCTTCACCGAACTCCAGAAAGCCTATGCCGCCGCCCATCCCCGCAACGCGGCAGAGCCCACGCCCGCCGCTGAGGAAGAACGCGGCGAGGACGCCTGATTCTGAAAAAATGTCAATTCCAAAAAGAAAAGCCGCCTGCGCCTTGCCGATGCCCATAATATTCGCTATATTCGCTTTTGAAAAAACAGAATAGGCGCAGGGGCTGTCAGCCCTCAGCCGCCAATCGTTTAACCACAGTTCCCCTCTCCCCGCAAGGGCACAGAGGCGGATAAAAGCAAAAGGAGGTTCTTATGGAAATCAGAATCCAGTCCATCCATTTCGATGCAACCGAAAAGTTGCAGGCGTTCATTGAAAAGAAAGTTGGCAAGATTGCCAAGAGTTGCGACCAGGCTGCCACAGCCGAAGTAGTACTGAAAGTAGTGAAGCCCGAAACCGCCATGAACAAGGAAGTCCAGATACGCCTGGATGTCCCCGGCGGCAAGCTCCACGCTGAGAAAGTTTGTGACACGTTTGAAGAAGGAATCGACCAGTGCGTGGAGGCGCTCCAACGTCAGGCCGAGAAATACAAGGAAAAACAACGCGTCAAGTGAAAAAATAGCCCGAAAATTTTTGTGGGTAAAAAATTATATCTAACTTTGCAGCCGTTTTCAGGCCTTACCTGACGGCTGCGAAGTTTTTTCGCCGCAGGACGGACAGGCGGGAAATAAGGGCAAATACCAGAGTGGCCAAATGGGGCAGACTGTAAATCTGCTGGCTTAC
>JAUNOO010000031.1 GCA_030531095.1 Bacteroidales bacterium | reverse complement strand
CAGACTCTCCGACGTTGCCACCGCGCTGTAGCGGGCGCGAATCGGATTCACTAAAATCTTGATACAGATAGTCCTATAAAAAATTGGGCTCATAGCCCATTTATGTGCCGATAATTTGCATGAGGACAACAGGTATATCGTTCCCTTTCAATTTTCTGGGATATAATTTTCAAAAGCACGAGGCCACTTTTTGAGAACCCGAAACGGCGACGCAGAGCCTGCTGGAAGATTTCGTTTTCAACCCAAATTGGTCTGCCAAAACCGGAGTAAAAAGCACAAAAAAAGGAAAAATGTGCAGTCTTAACCACTTTTTCCCTTGAAATTCTTGCACATCTTAATATTTAGTCCTATTTTTGCAGCCTACAAGAAGAATATAAAAACAATTACTAATTTCAAAAAAGAAAACTATGTCTGAAATTGAAGAAAAGGTAAAAGCCATCATCGTAGACAAATTGAGCGTAGACGAAGCTGAAGTAAAGAACGAAGCCAGCTTCTCTAACGACCTGGGTGCAGATTCTCTCGACACCGTAGAGCTCATCATGGAATTTGAGAAGCAGTTCAAGATTACAATTCCCGACGATCAGGCCGAGAAGATCTCCACTGTAGGTGACGCCATCAAGTATATTGAGGAGCACACCAAGTAATTGAGAGAGCCCCCCTCTTATCCCCCCAAAGGGGGGAGGACGACAACTTCGTGACGGATAAGGACTGTCACACGGATTTGTGTCCTCCCCCCTTTGGGACTTTATAGGAAATACACGCGCGTAATCCACAGACCTCAGGCTGAGGCGGCGCACACATTTTACTCATATCTCAAATTCAAAGATTTCACAATAATGGAATTAAAAAGAGTGGTCGTTACTGGCCTCGGCGCACTGACGCCGCTGGGCAGTACAGCCCCCGAAACTTGGGAAAACCTCAAGAAGGGTGTCAGCGGTGCCGGCCCCATCACACATTTCGATGCCTCTAAGTTCAAGACCCAGTTTGCCTGCGAAGTGAAAGACTTCAAGGTGGCCGACTATATCGACCGCAAAGAGGCACGCAAAATGGACCTCTACGAACAGTATGCCCTCGTGGCTGCTATGGAGGCGGTGAAGGACTGCGGCATGGACCTCGAAACGGTGGACAAGAACCGCATCGGCGTAGTCCTCGGCGTAGGTATCGGCGGTATCCACACCTTCGAAGAAGAGGCTGGCAACTATGCCGTCAACGGTGCCGAACAGGGCCCGAAGTACAACCCCTTCTTCATCCCCAAAATGATTGCCGACATCGCTGCCGGCGAAATCTCCATCAAATACGGCTTCCACGGCCCCAACTACACCACGACTTCGGCTTGCGCCTCTTCTACGAACGCCCTCGCCGACGCTTTCAACCTCATCCGCTTGGGCAAGGCCAACGCCATCATCACCGGCGGCGCTGAAGCTGCCATCTGGCCCGCAGGCGTGGGCGGCTTCACTGCCATGCACGCCCTCTCTACCCGCAACGACGACCCGACCCGCGCTTCACGCCCCTTCAGTGCCAGCCGCGACGGTTTCGTAATGGGCGAAGGTGCTGCCTGCCTCGTGCTGGAAGAGCTTGAACACGCCAAAGCCCGCGGTGCAAAAATCTACTGCGAAGTGGCAGGCGTGGGCATGTCTGCCGACGCTCACCACATCACCGCCAGCCACCCCGAAGGTCTCGGCGCTCACCTCGTGATGAGCAGCGCGCTCGAGGACGCCGGCATGGCTCCCGAAGACATCGACTACATCAACGTTCATGGCACGTCTACGCCCGTGGGCGACATCTCTGAAGTGAAGGCCATCACGAGACTATTTGGCGAACACGCCTACAAGCTCAACATCAGCTCCACCAAGTCCATGACGGGCCACCTGCTCGGTGCAGCCGGCGCTGTCGAGGCCATGGTTTGCTGTCTGGCCGTACAAAACAACATTGTGCCCCCCACCATCAACCACGAGGAGGGCGACAACGACGAAAATATCGACTACAACCTCAACTTCACGTTCAACAAGGCACAGGAGCGCACCGTGCGCGCCGCCCTCAGCAACACGTTCGGCTTCGGCGGACACAATGCCTGCTGCATCGTGAAGAAGTACGAAGCCTGATAGAACTCGGCACGCCTGCCGCTACAGCGGCGCGACGTCGAGCCTGAAGGGGTTAAGGCCGGCCAGGACACTTGCAGCCAATCCGTTTGCGCTACAAGCGTCCCGACCGTCCCTTAACTTCTTTGTTTTACAACCCCATACACAAATATGATTATAGACTTAATCGACAGGGTCAAGCTGCTCTTCAGCAAAAACAAGGCGCTTGCCTCTGCGTTACACGAAATCTTAGGCTTTTACCCTCACGACCTAGAAATCTACCGCATCGCGCTGGCCCACAAATCCTTGGCCTACCGCAACCAGAAGGGGAAGCCACTCAACAATGAACGCCTGGAATTTCTGGGCGACGCCATACTGGAAGCGGTGGTGAGCGACATCGTCTTCCACCGCTACGACCGCAAGCGCGAAGGATTTCTGACGAGCACGCGCAGCAAAATCGTTCAGCGCTCCACGCTCAACAAACTGGCATCCGAACTGGGTATTGACCGACTGATAAAGACTTCCACCCACCCCAACAGCCACAACAACAATATCGGCGGCAACGCCTTCGAGGCACTCGTCGGCGCCATATACATCGACCGCGGCTACGGCCACTGCAAGCGGTTTGTCGAAAAGCGCATCATGGGCAGCCTGCTCGACATCGACGGCGTGGCGCAGAAGGAGGTCAACTTCAAGAGCAAACTGCTGGAGTGGACGCAGAAAAACCGCATCCAGCTCGACTATATCTTCGAGCAGAGCAGCAGCGAGAACAGCAACAGCCCCATCTTCTACAGCACCATCACCATCGAGGGGCTCGTGGCAGGCGTGGGCAAGGGCTACTCGAAGAAGGAGAGCCAACAGACTGCCGCCAAGGAGGCACTGACCAAACTGCGCCGCGAACCGCAATTTGTCGACAACATCTTCCGCGCCAAGGAGAAGCGCACGGCGATGGAGGCGGACGAAATCTGCGCCCTGCCCCGCATCGAGGAAATCGAAGAGGAAATCCGCCGCGAGAATCGTGAGAATCGCGAGAACCGCAACGCCGCCCGCAACAACAGCAACGGCAATAACAACAAGCAGGGCCAGCGCCGCGCCAACAACAACGGTGCCGCCCAACCGCAAAACCAAAATCAGAAGCCTCAACGCGATTCGCAGAAGGCGCAAGACGCGAAGAACGCACCTGCCGCCAAAGACCAATCCGCACAGAAGCCACAGGGCAACGCGCCCAAGCAGAACGCGCCGCAAAAGTCGAAGGACAGCGCGCCCAAGACCAAGCGCGAGGGGGAACAGAAGCCTCAGCCTGCCGCTCAGAAGCCGCAGCCCGCGCCGCAGAAGTCCGTTTCGCCTCAATCCGCCGCGCCTCAGCCAACTGAAAGCGCAGAGCCTGCCCCCAAGGCAGAGAACAAAAAGGCAGTGGCAGACGACGCGCAGCCCGAGAACGTGAGCGCAAAGTCTGAAAGCACTAACGCCAAACCCGAAAAGACTGAAGCAAAACCCGAAAGCGCCGACGCGCCCAAAGCCGAAACGGTGAAAGCCGACGCGCCCCGCGCCGAAGCAAAGACGGAAGAAGCGCCCAAGACGGATTCGCCCAAGTCCGAAACGGCAGAACGCCCCGCCCGCCGCCGCGCCCCGCGCCGCCCGAAGGCAGAAAACCAGACGGAAGCGCAGACCGCGCCGCAGGCAACCGCCGACACTAACGACGCCACACCAGCCGACGCGCAATCTGCCCCCGCCGCCGAGAAGCCTGCCGAGCGCCCCGCCCGTCGCCAGCGTCCGCCACGTCGCCGCAATCAGGCCGAAGACGAAACCGCCGCAGCAGCCGCCAAGGCCGAACGCGAAGCCATCGTCCGCCAAGCCGAAGAAGCGGCGTACACCGAGGAATAACAGCCTCAACTTTGATTCTCCCTGTCCGCCTTCTGCAGGACTGGACAGCACACAATAAACCCGGAGCAGACTGCCCCGGGTTTTCTTTTATTTGTCCCTCAAACTTTTATTCGTTTCTCAAAAATATTTCTCTCACAAACGCCGCGCGCCGCAAACTCCGTCAGCCTCAGAGCATCCGGCGGCAGAGGTAGCGCACGGGGTACCACACTGTGGCGAAGCCCACGACGATGACTGTCACGAAGACCAGCAGGATGTCCATCCAGCGGATGCTTACGGGGTAGGCGTTGATGATGAAGTTGCCGCCCTCAGGACTGCCGAGCTGGAGGAAGCCGAAAGTCTGTTGCAAATAGCACAACACCAAGCCCAACACGATGCCCAGCACCGCGCCGAGGAAGGAGATGAGGCGGCTCTCAATGAGGAAAATGCGCGAGATGGCGCGGTCGTCCATACCGAGCGAGCGCAGAGTGTCCACGTTGTCGCGCTTGTCGATGATAAGCATGGAGACAGAGCCGATAAGGTTGAAGCAGGCGATGAGCACGATGAACGTCAGGAAGAAGTACGCCATGAGTTTCTCGATAGCCATCACCTTGAACGTGTCGGCGTGCTGTTCCATGCGGTCGCGCACGGCGTAGCCCGGTCCCACAGCAGCCTCCACGCGCGCTTTCACGGCGTCCACGTCCGCCCCGTCGTCCAGTTTCAGTTCCAGCGACGTGAGTCGGTTGGGCTGCTCGAAGAGCGTGCGGGCAAAGTCGATGGAAGTCATGAGGTACGACTCGTCGTAGCGTTTCTGGTTCACCTGGAAGTAGACATCCGAAGAGAAAATGTCGTCCACGTTGAAACTCTCCAGCGGGTTCGCCATATTGATGCGCTCGCCGCGGCGCGGGGCGCAGAGTTGCACCCCACCGAACGCAATGCCCATGCGCGCTGCCAGTCCGTAGCCCGGAATGGCGTAGTGTACGCCGGCGGCACTGAGGGCGGGCATCTTGACGTGGGCATTCGCCTGGTCGTAGATGATGCTGTCCACACCCGTGACGCGGGCGAAGTTCTCGTCCACGCCCTTCACGTTGACCACCACGGGGTTGCCCTTGTAGAGGATGAGCGCGTTCTCCTCGAAGCACTCCGACACTGCCGCCACGCCGTCCACCTCGCGCACGCTCTGCAGGAGCGGGTCGGCGGCGTCGGCATACTTGCCCTTGACGGGCGCCACCTCCAGCTGCGGGTCGAAGGCGGAGTAGAGGCCGCCGATGAGGTCGCGGAAGCCGTTGAAGACGGAGAGCACGCACACGAGTGCCATCGTGGCGACGGCGATACCTCCCGCCGAGATGGCGGAGATAATGTTGATGGTACTGTGGCTCTTTTTGGAGAACAGGTAGCGGCGGGCTACGAAGAAGGGAAAATTCATGTCTTTACGACCTTACTTTTTGAGCAATTCGTCGATGTGGTCAATGTAGTCGAGCGAGTCGTCCACAAAGAATTTCAGTTCGGGGATGATACGCAACTGATAGCGGACGCGCGTACCCAGTTCATAGCGTATTTGGCGCGAGTTCTGGTTAATGTTGTCCACGATTTCCTTGCTGCGTTCTGAGGGGAAGACGCTGAGGTAGACGCGGCAGATGCTCATGTCGGGGCTGATGCGCACGGCACTCACCGAGACGAGCACGCCGTGCATGGCCTGCGTCTGTTTTTGGAAGATGTCGCCCAGTTCCTTCTGGATGAGGCGCGAAATCTTTTGTTGTCTGGTTGTTTCCATTTCTTGTTAGTTTCTTTTTATTTGATGTAGCTATCACGCACCGACTTTGCGAATCAGCGTCAGCCCGTCGCGCAGCGGCAAGATGACCTTCTCCACCCGCTCGTCCGCCGCCACCACGTCGTTGAAGCGGCGAATGCCGATGGTTTGCGCGTCGCGGTCGTAGGCGTGGTCAATGACGTGACCGTCCCAGAGCGTGTTGTCCGCCAAGATGTAGCCGCCCGGGCGGAGGCAGTCCATCACCAGTTCGTAGTAGTCCACGTACTGCCGCTTGTTCGCGTCGATAAAGGCGAGGTCGACCGTCAGCCCCATCTGCGGGAGCAGTTGGCAAACGTCGCCGATGTGCAGTTCGATGCGTGCCGGATAAGGCGAGCCCTCCAGCCACGGGCGCGTGAAGTCCTCCTGCTCGTCGTTCACCTCAAACGTGTGGATGACGCTGCCCGCCGTCATGCCCGCCGCCATACTGAGCGCCGAGTAGCCCGAGTAAGTCCCGATTTCCACCACCACTTGCGGCTGGATGAGGCGCGTGAGCATCCGCAACAACTGCCCCTGCAGGTGTCCCGACGCCATGCGCGGCCGCAACAGCTGCGTGTTCGTGGCGCGGTACAGGCGGTAGAGGTAGTCGTCCTCCGGCGTGATGTGGCTCAGCACGTAGTTTTCGAGCGTCGCCTCGCGCTCCGCCTCCGTCATTTCGGGCGGGTTGCCGGGCGTGGCGGCAGGGTGGTAAATGTCCATCGGTCAGTCGGTTTCAGGCACACATATATATAAGGCGTCAGGCGTGCAGGCAGTCTCAGTTCGGATAAGTCTCCTCGCCCTCCGTCTCGAAGAGGTTCTTCACGATGTTCATTTCCATGAACGACGTGCTCTGCTCCTTGCGTTGCGAGCCGAGGTAGCAGATGCGGTCGTCCATATTCACCATACCGTCGCTGAGCAACTTGCGCAGTGCGGCGAGGAGAAACTCGTGGCCGTAGCTTTTCATCGGCATGTAGATGGCGTAGACGCCGTACGAGAGGGCAAGGTGGCGCACCGTACGCGCTTTGTAGCAGATGGCAAGGATGGTACACTTGCCGCGGAACGACGATACGTAGCGCGCTGTGCGGCCTGTGTAGCTGTCCATGATGATGGCGCGCAGGCGCATCCGTTTCGTCGCCATCACCGCCTCTTTCGAGAAGAACTCCGTCACGTCGGGGTGTTCCGGCAGCGGCACGTCCACGTCGGGCATTTCATCGAAGTCGTCCTTCTCCGCCTGCTCCGCCACGGTAGCCATGACGCGCACCGCCTCGATGGGGTAGTCGCCGTAAGCCGTCTCGCCGGAAAGCATCAGGGCGTCGGCGCGCGAGTAGACGGCGTTTGCAATGTCCGTCACCTCCGTTCGCGTCGGGCGCGGGTTGCGAATCATGCTCTGCAGCATCTGTGTGGCGACGATGACCGGTTTGTGGGCGCGGATGGCCTTCGCCACGAGGCGGCGCTGAATGCCGGGGATGAGTTCCTGCGCCACTTCTATGCCCAGGTCGCCGCGTGCCACCATGATGCCGTCGGCGGCTTCGAGAATTTCGTCGATGTTGTCCACGCCCTCCTGGTTTTCGATTTTGGCGATGATGCGGATGTCGCTCCCCGCCTCGTCGAGCATCTGTCTCACCTCAGCCACATCCTCCTTGGAGCGCACGAACGAGTGGGCGATGAACGCCACGTCCGCCTCGATGGCAAAGCGGATGTTCTCCCGGTCGCGTTCGGTCAGGGCGGGGAGGTTGATGCGCACGCCCGGCACGTTGACGCTCTTGCGCGAGCCCAGTGTCGCGTCGTTCTCCACGCGGCACACGAGGCGGTCGGCGGTTTTCTCCTCCACGATGAGCCCCAAGTCGCCGTCGTCGATGAGGACGTGTGCGCCCACGTTGACGTCGCGCACAAAGTCGGGGTAGCTCACCGCGATGAGTTCGCGGGTTGTGACGAGTTCGGGGTTGCCCGTGATTTCCACGATTTCGTCGCGGTGGAATTCGATGGGCTGTTCGCAGCGCGTCGTGCGTACTTCCGGCCCCTTGGTGTCCACGAGCACGGCAATATGGCTCGACACCTCGCGCACGTTGTTGATGACCTGGCGCATGCCCTCGGGGCCCTGGTGCGCGGTGTTGAGGCGCACCACGTTCATGCCGGCCTCGTAGAGTGAGCGGAGCAGGCCGATGTCACAGCGTGCGTCCGAGATTGTAGCCACAATCTTAGTTTTCTTATACATGTTGTCTTAGTTGTTCTTGTGTGTCTTGTGTGCAGTGAAATGTAGGAGCGCCGGCACCTTCCAGCACCGACGCGGCGTGATGGCGCAGCCGGATATGTTTCCCGGCGTGAGCGCCCCCTTTTTTTGCGGTGCCGACCGCCTCAGCCCATAATGGCTTCGACGCCCAGGCGGTAAGAGTCCAGCCCGAAGCCGCAGATGACGCCGCGGCAGGCGGGCGAAATCATGGAGTGGTGGCGGAATTCCTCGCGCTGATGTACGTTCGAGATGTGCACCTCAATGACGGGGAACTTCACCGCGCGGATAGCGTCGTGCAGTGCCACCGACGTGTGGGTGTAGGCGCCCGCGTTGAGCACCACGCCGTCCACGCCCTCCGTCATGGCCTGCTGCAGGCGGTCGATGAGGAAACCCTCCACGTTGCTCTGGTAGTAGAGCAGTTCAACCGACGGATAGCGCTGGCGCAGGGCGGCGAGACAGTCGTCCATCGTCCCCGAACCGTAAATACCGGGCTCGCGTTGGCCCAGCAGGTTCAGGTTGGGGCCATTCATGATTAAAATCTTCATCGTTTCTGTCAGAGTTTATCGAAAAATTGCAGTACCTTTGCATAAGTTCGGCTGCGGCTCGGAGTAGCTGATGTGAAAACCACGGTTTTCCCTCCGCTCCCCGCTCGCCTTGCACTAACTTTGCCTTGATAGCTTAACTGCGAAGCAAAGGTACGAAAAAATATGGACAAACTAAACAAAGACAAAGCTTCAGATTTGACTTCCCGTCCCGCGGTCATGCCCGAGGGTCTGAAAGAGTCCGAAACGAAGTGGCTCAAACAGCGGCGCGAACCCGAAATTCTCGGCAAATACCGCGCCTACCTCCTCCTCGAGCGCGGCCTCTCGGGCAACACCCGCGAAGCCTATGGCCGCGACGTCAAGCGCTTCCTCGAATACGTTGAAGACCAGGGCATTGACGTCCGCACCATACAGCTCGACGACCTCCACCGCTTCACGTGGAGCCTGGCGGACGTGGGCATTTCCGAGCGCTCCATCGCCCGTATCATCTCCGGCGTCCATTCCTTTTTCCACTACCTCCTGCTCGAAGGCTACATCGAGCGCGACCCCGCCGACCAACTCACGACGCCCAACTTTGGCCGCCATCTGCCCGAAGTGCTCTCCGTCGAGGAGGTGGACCGCATCATCGACGCCATCGACCTCTCCCACCGCGACGGCCAACGCGACCGCACCGTCATCGAAATGCTCTACAGCTGCGGACTGCGCGTCAGCGAGCTCTGCAACCTCCGCCTCTCCGACCTCTACCTCCAGGACGGCTACGTCCGCGTCCTCGGCAAGGGCAGCAAGCAGCGCCTCGTCCCCATCTCACCCCGCGCCATCCATGAACTCGAACTGTGGTTCATCGACCGCAACCAGATAGCGCCCCGCGAAGGCGAAGCCGACTACGTCTTCATCAGCGCCGCCCGCCGCCAGCGCCTCTCGCGCATCACCGTCTTCCACAACCTCCGCCTCTACGCCGAGCGCGCCGGCATCCAGAAGACCATCAGTCCCCACACGCTCCGCCACACTTTCGCCACCCACCTCCTCGAGGGCGGCGCCAACCTGCGCGTCATCCAGCAACTCCTCGGTCACGAAAGCATAGCCACCACCGACGTCTACATGCACCTCAGCAACCCCTACCTCCGCGAGCAGATGCTCAAATACTTCCCCCGCAACCAAGCCGCCCAACCGCAAGACGGCGACGCAGAACAACCCGAATAAGCACCGCACCCCACCCTCTCCTGCGCCACTCCACCTTCGCACGAGCATTCAGACATTCAGCACGAAATTCAACGCCTCCACCAGAACCTCCTCCAGAGCCTTTGAAAAATATCCCTGTGATACTTCCCCAAAAGCTCAGGACTAATTTTAAAAAGCTCAGGACTAAGTACCCAAAAGCTCAGGACTAATTTTTGATAGCTATGAGCCCGGCAGGTATTGGGCAAGTCGCTCAAGGCGCGCCGCGCCCCAAAAAGCGTATTACATTCTGAAAATATTGCGCGGGCAGGGGCTTTGTTCCGCACTTTAATATTAAATTTGCAGGAGGTAGTGCTGGCGGTACGTCATAACTGGCAATCTGCGTCGTCGCGCCAAAACTTGCGTTCTGACACATGCCCGCCACTCCCCAAAAACTTTAAACTGATAATCCTTTCTGCAAACCATGAATTTTTCCTTCTTCAAAAAGGCATTGCTCCTTCTCCTCTGTGCGGGCACGCTCCACTATCTGCCCCTGCGAGCCGAAAACGTGGACAGTTTGTTCGCGCGCTTCAAGGCAGCGGTCAACTTCGACTATATGTACCCGCGCGAGAAGGTATATCTTCACCTCGACAACAACGCTTACTTCGAGGGCGAAACGCTATGGTTCAAAGCCTATGTGGTGCGCGCCTCTACGCTGCGACCCACCGACCTGAGCCGCGTGCTCTACGTGGAACTGCTGGACGGCGAGGGACGCGTGCAGCAACGCAAACTGCTGCGCATCGACAGTCTGGGGCAGGCGAACGGCGAGTTCCAACTGGAACTGCCCGTCCGCGCAGGCTTCTATGAGGTGAGGGCCTACACCCGCGAGATGACGAACTGGGGCGAAGCGGCGTGCTTCTCACGCGTAGTGCCCATTTTCGCCAAGGCTTCGGACGCGGAGGACCTGAACGTGCCGCGCCCGGACGTGGCTGACCAGCATCCGCTGTCGCACCCGCGCCCCAACAGTCTGGACGAGCCGAAGAAGACGCTGCTGGATTTCTACCCCGAAAGCGGCAACCGCGTGGCGGGCGTGGAACAGCGCATTGCCTACCGACTGACAGACGGACGCGGCGTGCCGCTCACCGATACGCTGCGGCTCTTTGCGGCGGACGGACAACTGATTGCGGCGTTCGAAAGCGAGCACGAGGGCATGGGCACGTTCACGCTCCCGGCTTCGTTTGCATCGGGCTACGTGGAGGTGGAGGGACAGCAGTTTGCCCTGCCTGAGCCCGACCCCGAAGCGCAGTATGCCCTAACGGCGGACGTGACGGAGGAGGGTGTGACGCTCGTATGCAGCGGAAACGCCAACGCCGACGGCCGACTGCTGGGACTGGGCGTGTTCTGCCGCGAGCAGGCTTCATACTTCGACACGCTCCACGTCTATGCAGGCGAGAACGTGGAAATGCAACTCGCACCAAAGGCTTTCCACGGCGGTGTGAGCCGCATTGAACTGTTCGACGAGACGGGCAAGAGCCTCTGCCGCCGACTGGTGTGGAAGGCTGCGCCCGAACGCAGCGTGAACGTGGCGGTACGCCAGAACAGCGAGAGCTACGACGCCTTCTCGCCCATCGCGATGGAGATGGAGTTGAGCGACATCAACGGTCAGCCCGTGCAGACGACGTTCTCGCTGGCGGTGCGCGACGACGGCGGCGAACTGGTGAGGTCGGAGAACGTGGGTGCCGCAGCCGACTTGCTCCTGGCGTCGGAGGTGAAGGGCTATATCCACCATCCCGAATTCTACTTTGAAGGAACGGATGCCGCCCACCGCCGCGCGCTCGACTTGCTGCTGATGGTGCAGGGCTGGACGGCGAACTCGTTCGAAACGCTCTGCGGCGTGGACACGTTCGTCGTGGAGCAGCCCATCGAAGAGAAGCTGACGCTCAACGGCCGCGTGTTCCGCAACAACGACAAGCGCGTGCCCTACCCCGGACTGACGCTCCGCATCAAGATGTATAACAAGGAGGGGGCTTCGCTCGAGGGCGAGGCGGTCACCGACGAGGAAGGCCGCTTCGCCATGGCGTCGAACGAGGACTTCCTGGGCGACTGGATTGCCCAAATCAGTACGCGCGACGACAACGACAAGCGCAAATGGAGCCGCGTGGCGCTCGACCGCTGGTTCAACCCGCCTGCACGAATTTTCGACTGGCAGGAACTGAATCTGGAGAAGCCCGTGGCGCTCGCCAAGGTGGTTGAGGAATCGCCCGAAGTCGACGTGGAGACCTTTTTCTGGAAAGACACCATCCCCCGCGTGATGTCGTCGACGCTCGGCGAGGCGGTGGTGACGCACCATAACGCCTACCGCGGATTTACGGGCAACCGCTACACGTATCGCGGCGGCGAGGAGGCAGGAATGCGCTACGCCGACGTGTTCTACAACATCGAGATGGAGGTGGAACGCTACAAGGACGCGGGTGGTTCGCCTGGCTATATATATGACTTCCTCGCCTACCTGGACGACAACGCCAGTGTGCGCGTGGGCAGCGGCGACTACCTCGTAAGCACTAACGCCAGCATCGGCCTCACGGTGGGCATCGTGGACAGCTCGAGCGACACGGAATCGACCTCGCTCAACGGCGTGGAGGAACAAATGGACGACACGTATCTGACCTACAAGAACCGCAAGGTGAAACTCTACCTCAACAACGACGACAGCATCTACTCGGACGTGTCGACGATGATGGCGGAGGAGGTGAAGTCGGTGGCGTTCATTTACGGCGGTGCGGGCGGACGCCACATTGATGCTTCCGGCCTCTCGGACGAATGGAACCTCTTCATCTACGAAGACCCGGACCTGTACCGCTTTGCCACAAAACGGGGCGTGGAGAAACGCCGCATCACGGGCTACAGCCGCCCCATCAGCTTCTTCAGTCCGAGCTACAACGGGCTTGACCTGCCCGCCGACACGGACGTGCGCCGCACGCTCTACTGGAACCCGAACATGACGACGGACGCCTACGGCCGCGCCACGGCGCTCTTCTACGGCAACAGCCGCGACGGACAGCAGCTCCGCATTTCGGCGCGCGGCGTCACGACGGACGGCCGCTTTGTGGACTACGAACGCTAACCGCCGAAACGTATTTCCCTCCCCCTCTCCCCAGAGGGCATAAAACAGAAAACTTCCCAACAGCCTAATCTCCCAAAATGACCACAAGAAGACCCCATGTTGCCGTAGTTCTGGCAGGCGGCGTCGGCAGCCGCCTCGGTGCCGACGTGCCCAAGCAGTTCCTCATGATTGGCGGAAAAATGGTGATTGAGCACGCCGTGGACGCCTTCGAGCAGAACGACCACATCGACGAAATCGCCATCGTGTCGAACCCTGCCTACATGGACGAGATTGCCGACATCGTCAAGCGCAACGGGTGGCGCAAGGTGGCGAAGATTCTCGCCGGGGGCAAGGAGCGCTACGACTCCACGCTCTCCGCACTCCACGCCTACGCCGACCGCGAAGTCTTCCTCGTGCTCCACGACGCGGCGCGCCCGCTCGTCAGCCAGCGCATCATCGACGACGTGTGCGAACGCCTGCTCGACTACGACGTGGTGGACGTGCTCACGCCTGTGGTCGACACCATTGCCCGCATTGAGGGCGAGGACGCCATCTCCGTGCCCGACCGCGCCAAGCTGCGCAGCGTACAGACACCGCAAGGCTTCGACAACGGCGTGCTGGGGCGCGCGTACGAAAAGGCACTCGCCGACCCGGACTTCAAGGCGACGGACGACTGCAGCGTGGTGGTGAAATACCTTCAGGGCACGCCCGTGGGCATCGTGGAGGGCGAGGCGCGAAACATGAAACTCACCCACAAGGAGGACATCATGATTCTGGAACGCTTCCTCACGTCTGCGCCCCAAAAGACAGCCGAACCGCTCCCCGAGGGGGTGCTCGACGTATCGGTGCTCCTGCTTTTCTTCAACCGCCCCGAACCGTTCGGACAGGTGTTTGAAGCGGTGCGCGCCGCCCGCCCTGCCCGCCTTTTCCTCTATCAGGACGGACCGCGCGGCGAACGCGACATGCCAGGCATAGAGGCTTGCCGACAGATTGCCTCCCGCGTGGACTGGCCCTGCGAAGTGAAGCGTCTCTACCAGGACAAGAACTACGGCTGCGACCCGTCGGAATACATTTCGCAGAAATGGGCTTTCACCCACACGGAGAAGTGTATCGTCCTCGAGGACGACGACGTGGCAGTGCCTTCCTTCTTCACCTTCTGCAAGGAAATGCTCGACCGCTATGCCGACGACGAGCGCGTGGGCATGATTGCGGGCTTCAACCCAGACGAAAGGACGGACGACGTGGGCGACGACAGCTATTTTTTCACGACGAACTTCAGCATTTGGGGCTGGGCGTCGTGGCGACGCGTCATCGACACGTGGGACGCCGACTACTCCTTCCTCGACCGCCCCGAAGCGGTGGAGAGAATTGAGGCGCTGACGCGCGAACGCTGCTTGCGCGCCGACTTCCTGCCGATGTGCCGCGCCCACCGTGCTTCAGGCAAGGCCTACTACGAAACCATTTTCCACGCCGCACTCCTGCTCAACTCGCAGTTGGCGATTGTGCCGCGCGTCAATATGGTGAACAACATCGGCATCTCGGCAGACTCCACCCACTTCGCAGGAAGTGTCGCCACTCTGCCGCGCGGCTACCGCCGCATCTTCACGATGGACCGCCACGACCTCGACTTCCCGCTGCGCCACCCGCACGACATGGTCGACCACGTGGAGTTCCGCCGCCGCGTCTACCGCATCATGGCGTGGGGACACCCGTGGATAAAGTTCTGCCGCTCGCTCGAAGAACTTTGCATCAACGTCCGCCACGGACAATGGAGCCGCATTTTCTCGGCATTCACCAACCGCCTCGGCATCTTCTTCCGGGGGCAGAAATTCCATTAAGACGGAGGGCGCCGCCCCCTTCTTCCCCTCTTCTCTTCTCCTCTCTCAATAACCCCAACACCATCATGAACAGAGCTATCTGGTTGGCCCGCCTGCTCTTCCGACACGAAGACGGACTGACGAAACCGCAAATCCTCGAGGCGTGGCGCACCGAGGACGACAAGGGCTTGCCCATGCGGAGCAGTACGTTCTACGACAACAGAAACTACCTCGAAAACCGTTTCGGACTGAAGATTGTGTGCCGAAACAGGCGCTACTTTCTTGAGGACGACAACAGCGAGTGCAACCGCCTGCTCCTGCAACTGGAACAGGGCGACAACCTCAACGCAGATGCGCAGACCAGACAACCGGGCGACGAGTGGCTGCCCCTGCTCGCCAACGCCGTGAGCCACAACTACCGCTTGCTCATGGAGTACGCCCCGCTCGACAAACCAGCCTACGAAACGCGGCTCGACGCCTACTTCCTGCGCCTCATCCACGGCAGATACTATGTGGTGGGACGCAGCGCCCGCCACGACGAGGTGCGCAACTTCGCCGTCGACCGCATCGCCACGCTCACGCAGCAGCCGGGCCGTTTCCGCCGCCCCGCCCACCTCGTTCCCTCGCGCTGGTTCGGCGCCAGCTACGGCGCTTTCGCGGGCGACGATGTCCGCTCCGAACACCTCGTCTTCGTGTCCCACACGCCGCGCCTCACGACCTACCTCCAGCAACGCCCCATCCACCACTCGCAACGCCTCGTCGAACACGACGGCCGCACGGAGTTCCACCTCGACGTGGCGCTCACGCCCGACCTCATCGGCGTAATGCTCACGCTCGCCGCCGAAATCACCATCCTCGAGCCCGTCCACCTGCGCGAACTCCTCGCCAGCCGCGCCCAAGCCATCATGGCGTCGTGCCACGCTGCCGACTCCGCAATATGAGTCCCCGCCACAGACTTACTTTCGTTTTCGCTTGTCGGTGCGGACGGAAAAAACTAACTTTGTAGACATCAATTTTTCACCTCTTAAAAACTATAACCAAATGGCAACACCCTTCATTCCCGTAGTCATTGTGGTAGGCGTTATCGTCCTCCTCTCTGTCTTCTTCCACTTCGTGCCGTTCTTCCTCTGGCTCTCCGCCAAAGTGTCGGGCGTGCAGATTTCGCTCATCCAGCTCTTCCTCATGCGCATCCGCAACGTCCCGCCCGGCATCATCGTGCCCAGCCTCATCGAGGCGCACAAGGCTGGACTCGGCAACATCACCCGCGACAACCTCGAAGCCCACTATATGACCGGCGGCCACGTGCAGCGCGTCGTCCACGCCCTCGTGTCGGCGTCGAAAGCCAACATCGACCTCTCCTTCGAGAAGGCGACCGCCATCGACCTCGCCGGCCGCGACGTGTTTGAGGCGGTACAGACCTCCGTCAACCCCAAAGTCATCGACACGCCGCCCGTTGCCGCCGTGGCAAAGAACGGCATCCAGCTCATCGCCAAGGCGCGCGTCACCGTCCGCGCCAACATCCACCAGCTCGTGGGCGGCGCCGGCGAAGACACCATCCTGGCGCGCGTGGGCGAAGGCATCGTCTCCAGCATCGGTTCGGCAGAGTCGCACGAACAGGTGCTCGAAAATCCCGACAGCATCTCGAAGCTCGTCCTCCGCAAAGGCCTCGATGCCGGCACGGCGTACGAAATTCTCTCCATCGACATCGCCGACATCGACGTCGGCAAGAACATCGGCGCCACGCTCCAGATGGACCAGGCCAACGCCGACAAGAACATCGCCCAGGCGAAGGCGGAAGAGCGCCGCGCCATGGCAGTCGCCACGGAGCAGGAAATGAAGGCACGCGCCCAGGAAGCCCGCGCCGAAGTGATTCAGGCGGAAGCCGAAGTGCCCAAGGCACTCGCCCAGGCGCTCCGCGAAGGCCACATGGGCTTCATGGACTACTACCGCCTCGAGAACCTCAAGGGCGACACCGCCATGCGCGACAACATCTCGCGCATCAACCCGAAGGACTTCTTCGACAAGAAGTAACGCCGCGCCAGATTTCTCAAATACAACTGCCCCGCAGAGTATAACCGAAAGGTCTTTCTCTGCGGGGCAGTATTTTTAATATTATCGCACTACTTTTTCTTGGGTTCTATGTTCAACTTATATATAATGTGTAGCATCGCGTAGCGGGGAATAGAGTTGTACCACGTCTCCACGCGTCCCTGCGCATTGAGCGTGCGGTTCACGGTCGAGAGTTGCCCCAGAATGTCGAAGCCATCGAGGATAAACGTCAGGTTGCCGTTCAGTATGCTCTTGGCAAGGCGCGCGTTCCAAATCCAGTCGTCGGTATTCATCGAACTGTCCTCGTAGCCGCGGCGGCTGTAGAGGCCGAAGTCGGTGCTCAGTTCCATGTCCCACGGCAGTTGCACACGGGCAGCGAGACCGATGTCATAGTCCCACGCGTTGATGGTAGTGAAACCCTCTCGGGCGCTGCGGGCGTGCGTCCAGTTGACGCGCGCCTTCCCGGCGAGGCTCCACTTCTCCGCGCCGTAATCCAGACGGAGCGTCTCGCCGGCATAGAGCGTGCGCACCGTGCTGCGGGGCGAGTCGTCGGCGTTCTCCACACTGATGAGGTCCACGTTGTGGTAGAAGGTCGAGTTTGTGGCGGTACTGAACACGAAGCGTTTCTGCTTGCCAAACTGGCGCGAAACGTGGAACGTGCCGCCTGCCTGCCAGTTGCCGTTCACGTTCTCGGGGCGCAGCGTGTAGCCACCCGTCTCGGGGTTGTAGGTGCTGCCCAGCGCCACGGCATTGCGCGTCACGGTGTAGTTGAGGGTCAGCCTGTAGAGCTCCTTCCAGTTTTCGCCGTTCTCCGTAATCGAGAAGCTGAAGTTGTCCCTGTGGGTGTTCTTCAGGTCCGGATTGCTCAAGCGGATACTCAGCGGGTTGGCATCGCTTTCCTGCACGCTGTAGAGGAAGTCGGGCGCCGTCGCCGTGTGGGTGTAGTTGAGTTGTGCCCAGGTTATGTGGCCGTTCGCATGATTGTAGCCCTGTTGGTACATCATTCTCGGCGCGAAGAAGACGTTTCGCCGGCGGCGGTCGGTATAGAGCTCGTCCTGGCTGTAGCGCAGGCGGTCGGGGCGCACCGACAGTTCAAGGTGGGCTTCAAACTTGTAGGGCCACTTGCGGACGCCGTCGCGGCGGTTGCGCTCAATGTCGAGCGTCACCGAGTGATTCTTTTTCCACGTTTCGGCGTGCTGGCTGTTGGCAGCATCGAGCGTGCGCAACAACTCTGCCGTGTTCGAGGGCAGTTCGCCGAGCGCGTACGTCGTCCCTGCGCCCCAGCCGTCGAGGCTGTCTAGGCGGTAGAGTTCGTAGCCGCCCGAGCGATAGCTCTGGTCATACTTGTAGGTGACGCCCAGCATCGCAATCGGGAAGGTATAGGAATAGTCGACCGACGCGTTGTAGGAATAGCCGCGCGAGGGTTTCGTCGAGTAGCGGTTGCGGAAGTCGACGTCCGCCGAGGCCGAGGAGGGATAGTCCAGCGAATAGCGGTCGAACGTCCGGTTCTTGCTCCAGTCGTATTTGAAGTCTGCCGTCACGACGATGAGGTCGCCAAGGTAGGCGGGAATTTTCAGCATCAGGAAGTAGGGAATATCCACCGACCAGCTCTCGCTGTTGGCGCGCGTCTCCTGACTGTAGCGGTTGAGGGCGATGGCGCGCAGCAGACTGCTGTTGTCCACGCTGAACACGCTGTCGAGCAGCCCCGACGACACATGGCTGTAAGGGTCTTCCGAGAACGTGGCAGAGCGGCTCGAAGTCCAGTCGCGGCGCTTGTTGTAGGTGAAGTCCGCGTTGAACTTGTGATAAGTCTTCTCCCTGTCAAGCTTGATGGCGTGCGTGGTGGTGAACGACGTGTTGCAGGCGTCCGCCAGACTTTCCGACTGCCCGAAAGTCTGCGCCCCGCTCAGGAAAGAAGTGGAGGCGGTGCGCGAATGCACCATGTTGTCCGTGTGGGAGAAGTCGGCGTTGCTCGTCAGGTCGAAGCCAATCTTCCGGTTGTCCAGCGTATACTCCACGCCCGCCGTCTTCGAGTTTTGCAGTCCCTGCGGCTGCCACGTGGGGCTCCAGTCGCCCTGCCGTCCGGGGCGCCGCGTGTCGTTCGTGTTGTTGACGTTGCCGAAGAGGGCAAAGCGGCTGCGCGGCGTAAAGCGCAAGGCGAAGATGCGGCCCAGATAGCGGTCGTCAGTGCCATAGCCGCCCTCGGCATTGGCAATCCAGCCAATGGAGTACTCCTTCTTGAGCGTCACGTCCATCACCAGCGGCAGGTCGTCCGCCCCCTTTTGGCGCGGGCGGTTACCGCGCTTGATTTTGTCGATGATGCTCTCCTGCTCATAGACCTTCACCTTGTTCACCATATAGGAGGGCAAGTTTTCCAGCGCAATGGCGGGATTGCCGCGGAAGAAGTCCTTGCCGTTGACGAGCAGACTGCTGATGGGGCGGCCGTTGACGGTGATGACGCCGTTTTCGCCCAGCACCACGCCCGGCAAGCGTTCGATGAGGGCGTCGAGCATCGAGCCTTTCGCCATTTGGAAGGCGTCAGCGTTGTAGACCAGCGTGTCGCCGTTCATCACCATCTTGATTTTCGTCGCCGTCACCGTGGCCTCGCCCAGTTGCGTTTCGTCGAGCGGCCGTATGCTCGACTTGCGCTTCATGAACACCGTGGGTGGACGGAGGCTACCCATCCTTCGGTGATACTTGACCTTCAGCGGAAAGCAATATTCCTCATATTCGGGGTGCGACAGGCGCACGATATATTCCCCGTCGCAGGCAGGCAGCGAACCGATGGCAAACGTCGTCGGTTTGCTGTTGTAGTCGCCGTCGCCCACGCTAAGTTCCTTCAGCAAGGAGGAGTCCTTGTTCAGCACTTCCGCCTTCAGACCCTGCTGCACGGGTTCTTCGTAATAGTAATCCAGAATTAAGACCCAGAGGTCGATTTCCTCCGTCTTTTCTTGCGCGTGTAGGGAGGACAGAGAGAGCGCCGCGCACGCGAGTGCGGCGAGAAACGTGGAGAGTCTTGACTTCATCGTTCTTCAGGTGTTGTTAGAGGTTTATGAAATGAGCGCCCATGCCTGGCAGAACCGTTCAACCGTTTGGACGCTTCCAATCCGCCGGTCCAGTCTCAGGGGGAAATCCGAAAACGCGGTGCACAATCATCACTGCAGAGAGGCACATATAAACACTACTTCTGCACCGCGCAACTGCAAAGATAAGGAAAATCCTAAACTGGGGGGGCGTTTGTACATAAAAAATCAAAATCGCCCCTATTTTTCTTACTGCGTGCCAGATTTTCCCTATGCGCCCCCGAATTTTCTTGCAGCCGCACCG
>JAUNOO010000030.1 GCA_030531095.1 Bacteroidales bacterium | reverse complement strand
AACAGGTTATTGCCCCAACCGTAGATTGGCGAGAAAAGATTTTGAGCGATGCGCCCGTAGGAACTATATGGCGCGAGCAATGCCACAAAAGACCCGACGCCTGCTATCAAAGCTATCACAAAAAGAATGAATACGCCATACCTCAACCACTTCATTTCGGACGAATAGGAGAAGCGGTAGCGCTTTTTCTTGCGTCGCCCGCTTATCCACGACACCACATCCTGGAATACGCCCAGCGGACAGATGACAGAGCAATAAATGCGCCCGCACACCAATGTCAATACAACAAGAAGAATCACCACTCCCACGTTCAGTGCCAGCACTGCCGGCAGAAACTGAATCTTCGCCAGCCAACCCAGCCAAGCGTGTAGCGTTCCCGTGAAATCGAGGAACAGACCCGTGATGAGCACGAACACCACAAGGGCACAAGTTAATCTTATCCGTCGTAGCATAACCGTCAGATTTAAACTTTTTCTTGATAGGTTGTCATATAGCCGGTTGCCATGCGCCGAGAATCCGCTCCTGCTCCGCAAGACTCATGTTGAAGAAGCGCTTGCCTTTGTCCAGCGCGGCAATCTCCTGCATTTCCTCTCCGGTCAGCGCGAAATCGAAAATTTCGATGTTCTCACGAATATGCTGCGGGTTCACCGAACGGGGAATGACGATGTGACCTTTCTGTATTTGCCAGCGCAAGATGACCTGCACATTGCTCTTCCCGTATTTCTCAGCCAAACGGCAAAACACCGGTTCGTTGATGAGACTGGTGTCGCCGTGTCCTATCGGGTACCAACTTTCAAGAGCCGTTCCGTAAGGCGCAATCCTCCTTTTCAGTTCTTCCTGCCCGTAGTAAGGGTGACATTCCACCTGCAACACCGCCGGTTTGATTTGGGCGAACGACAGCAGTTCCTCAAGTCGCTGCGATTCGAAGTTGCTGATACCGATGCTTCTCACCTTGCCCTGTGCCACCGCCTTCTCCATGTCCCTCCAGGCGCCGAGGTAATCCCCGAATTGCTGGTGCAGGAGCAGCAAGTCTATATATTCCAGATTCAGCCGCCCCAACATTTTGTCTATGGCGTCGGCCGTCTTGCCCGTGCCATACTCGCTGGGCCACAGTTTGGAGGTAATCCACAAATCTTCGCGGTCCACGCCGCACTCGCGCACAGCCTCGCCCACGCCACGCTCGTTCTGGTAGGCGTGAGCCGTATCGATATGACGGTAACCGCAGGCAATGGCTTCGAGGCATACCGCCTTAGTCGCCGCATCGCCTTTAATCTGATACACTCCGAGTCCGAATTGAGGAATCATGTTCCCATCGTTCAGTTTGAAATAAGTCTGTTCCATAATCTTGATATTTTTCTATTATTTGATTTACAGTGCAAATCTCATCCTTTTTTGACTCTGAATTGCAAGAAAAATTTCGGTAACTCTTTCACAGATTTCCGTTTCTGACCAACAATCAGATGTCTGTGAAAGAAAATAGGAAAGATGTGAAAGTCTGTGTGAAACTGAATCGCTATCTTTGCACAAAAACAGAAGATAGATATGACAGACACAGCCTTATTCAATGCCACCGACTTTCCTCACGCCACGGCGCAGCCGGTGTATCGCGAAGGAGACATTCTCTTGTTCAACACACAGGCGGACCACTGCCTGCCGTCCGAATATACAGGCCGCTACCACGTGCACATCCTCTGCCATGCAGGAAAGGCGCAGTTCTCCATGATGGAAAAGACCTACGTGGTGGAAGCCGACGATTGGGTCATCTGGCAGATTGGCTCGGAAATCTACGATGCGCTCTACTCCGCCGACTTTGACGCCGACTTCCTTTTGGTGGAAAGAAATTTCCTGATAGAGAACAATCCCGAAACCATTTGGGCGACAAAGGGATATGTGTTCATCAAGGACAATCCCGTGTTCCGTCTCGACAAAAAAGGGAAGGAACTGCTGCAGGCCGACTTCGACCTGATACGGCAAAGGCTCTCGGGGAGCAACATCTTCCGCCGCGAGATTCTGGGACGTACCATGCAAATCTTCCTCTTCGATTTGTGGAACGTGTATGAAGATGCCATAAATCGGCAGGAAGATTTGAGCAACGTGTCCGCAGGACTGTTCCACCGCTTCATGGATTTGGTGCGCCAGTATTCCACTTCCGAAAGGGAAGTGACTTTCTATGCCGACAAGCTGTGCGTCTCGCCCAAGCACCTTTCAGAAACCGTGAAGAAAGGCAGTGGCAGACCAGCCTCATATTGGATAAACGGTTATGCCGCGCAGGAGGTAGTCGCCATGCTGAAGAAGTCGGACATGACCTTTACGGAAATCTCCGAACGAATGGGCTTTTACAATCCAGCCCACTTCAGCCGCTTTGTAAAGAAAATGCTTGGCGTGTCCCCGTCTGAGTACAGACAGAATTTGGCAAACAAGCAGGTCTGACAAGATTTGTGGTGTGGCGTCCTTGGCTCAACCCTCTTTTAATGGTTCGGAATGGTGAAGCCCTTTGCGAGCAGGACGTATCTTTGCAAGCAGAACAGCAGCCCCCTTCAATACATCCAAGAAAATATGACCCTCAAAAACGACATCACAAAGCGCACCGCATCCATCCGCAAATGGTTCACCATGCCACTTGTGGAGAAATATGACAACCTGTTCAAGAACTCAGGAACAGATTTTGTAGTTATTGCATCGATAATCGTCAGTGGGTTGTATTTATCTGTATCTACATAAGACCATAAAATTTATTTCTGAACCGCTTTTCAAAAGGAAGTGAGTCCGATATAAGTAAAAGGGGCAAATACCATCGGCGTCCGAAAAAGACATTCAAGTTTTTTTCGGACGCCGTTTTTTATTCGCATTTCCCTCCCAGTTTTCTCTCGTTTTTCGCTCGGGCTATAAAAAATTAGTCCTGAGCTTTTGGAGAAGTATCACAGGGATATTTTTCAAAAGCCCTAGTGTGGGCTTGAAAATGAAGCGCAGAAGCGCCGGACAAAAACAAAGACGGGAGGGAATGCTGAGCACTTCCTCCCGTCTAAGGACAAAGGTTTGTGAAAAGGGGTTACCTATTCAGTTTCATGGTATATAGATAGTTGTGCAATGAGGGGTCACGATTTAGAAGTCGCCATCAAAGCCACCGCCACCGAAGCCACCGCCGGGCATACCGCCACCAGGCATCTGGCCACCCTGACGCTGCTGATTGCCACCAGGCATTCCGCCGGGCATACCGCCACCGGGGCCACCGGCGAAGATGCGGACGAGCTGAACAGAGGTGAGCTTCTCGAGGAAGGCCTTATAGAAATAGCGCTTTACGTCTACCTCTGCGATAGATGCGGCGAAGCCGTCTTCAATAAGCTGGGCAGCTTCGGCTTCGGTCATTTCCTTCTTCTCGCTGCTCTTTTCTTTGTCGTCAGCGGGCTGAGCGGCCTGACCCTTGCTTCTTACAGCGCGGAGGGAGTCCTGATACTGAACATAGAGTGCCTTGAACCAGTCGGTTGTGGCGTCGTCAAGGTCGAGTTGCTTGGCTATCTGTGCAGCCATTTTTTCGGTGCGCTTCTGGGCATTTTTGCTTTCCTTGTCACTCTTCTGGGCAGCGGCGGGCACAACAGCCACAGCCAGCAGGAGCAACAGAGCAGTCATCGTTTTCTTCATGTTGTAAGTTTTGTATAATTTGTGAGTTGAACTTGTTAACGATGCAAAGATAAAAACTCGATTCGGGTATTCCAAACGGTTTCGACAGACATACTTTTTTAGTAGACGAAACGCCCGAATCGCCCTTTTTTCAGTCTGCGCCACAGGTCTGTTTCGGGGCGGTTTTCCCGCAAGCCGCTCTCCCTTCCTGCGAGACGGGGCAGCCGTCGTCCCCGCGCGCTGCGCCGCTCTGCTAATGAAATTCAAAATGGGGGCAGTCTTGGAGAAAATGAGTATATTTGCACCGATTGTAAATCTACAACACAACCGACAAAACCGAAAGACAGATATGAAAATAGGAGATAAAGTGCGCTTCCTCAACGACGTTGGCGGCGGCACAGTGACCGGGTTTCAGGGCAAAGACGTCGCCATCATCCGCGACGACAACGGATTCGACATCCCTACGCTGGTGCGCGAGTGTGTGGTCATCGAGACCGACAACTACAACTTCGCCCGCCCCACAGCTCCGAAACCCGCCGCACCGAAACCCGCGTGCGGCAACGCGGCAAAGTCCGCCGCGCCAGTTCACCCCATCGAGGAGGACGACGAGCGCCCCATCACCTTCAAACCGCGCGCACTGGAACGCCGCGGTGCCGACAAACTCAACCTGATGCTCGCATTCGTTCCCGTGGACGTCAAGGCGGTCAGCAGCACGCCGTTCGAGGCATATCTCATCAACGACTCCAACTATACCGTCCACTTTGCGCTCCTCTGCCACGAGGGGGCGGCTTGCACACTGCGCCACGAGGGCGAGGTGGAAGCCAACACGAAGTTGTTCCTCGAGGAATTCACGCGCGACGTGCTCAACGAGTGGGAGCGCGTCACCGTACAGGCGGTGGCGTTCAAGCGCGACAAGTCGTTCCTGCCGAAGGCACCGCTCAACGTGGGCTTGCGCATCGACTGCACAAAGTTCTATAAGCTCCACACTTTCGGCGAGAGCGATTTCTTTGAAGAACCGGCGCTGCTCTGCGACATTGTGCGCGACGACCGCCCCGTCCGCAGTGTGTTTGTCGAGGCAGGCGAGATGGAGGACGTGCTCGTCAAGCCCAAAAGCGCCGACCACCCCGCCGTTCAACCGGCACGCAAGCCGACAAAGGACGATCCCAAACAGCCCGTCGTGGTGGACCTCCACGCCTCGGAAGTACTGGAATCGACGAGCGGACTTGAGCCGAAGGACATTCTGGAATACCAACTCAAGATTTTCCGTGAAACGATGGACGCCAACCTCAAGACGCGCGGACGCAAACTTATCTTCATCCACGGCAAGGGCGAGGGCGTGCTCCGCGCTGCCATTCTGAAAGAACTGAAGACACACTACAAGCAATGCCGCTGGCAAGACGCCTCGTTCCGCGAATACGGGTTCGGTGCGACGCAAGTGACCGTCTGAAATATTCTGCCCCACTCCTTATTATATATGTCGTATAATAAGAAGTGGGGCTGACCTTTTATATACTACAAACACAATTTATCAAGTTCTACTTCCGCCCGACGAATACCGAAAATCAATGCCATGACCAAAATCTTCCGCCGACCTCTGAAAGCGCTCTCCATTGTACTTCTCGCCACTGGTTTCTTCTGCCTCGCCCCACAGACCGCCAAAGCCCAAACTGCCGCGGCGGCGGACGATTCTGTGCGCCAGGCGCTGACCGATTCTCTTGCGCAGGAGGCCGCCCTGCTGGCTGCACGCGGCAACACCGCCCATCTGCGTCCGCTCTTCCGCGCGGCGGGACAGGATTTTCCCACCCACGTCCGCCTCTACTGCGAAATGGCGCTGGCGCGCGCCGACCACCACTGGGAGCGGGTCATGACTTGCATCGACAGTCTGCGCGAACGCTATGCCTACCAGTTCGACATCAAAGGCCTCCTCTCGCTCTCGATGCTCAAAGCCGAAACGCTCCACCGTATGGGACGCTACGCCGAACTTGCTGCATACTGCAAGCAGGAGATTACTTACTACTACCGCCGACAGGTGAGGCGGATGATGCTCGACCCCTTCCGCGAGTTGCAGAAGAAGGGCGAACGCCTCAGCGGCAACGACGAGCGCACACTGGCGTTGCGCTTGGTTGACCTCGACGACGCCAACGCCCTGCGCGCCCAATACGGCGAACGGCTCAAGGACTTCGACGCCTACGCCGCCCTGCGCTGCCGCCTGACGCTCGCGGCGGCTTTCCATCGCCCTGCCGAGGCTGCCTGCGTGGCGGACAGTCTGCTGCGCCACTACGCCGACTCGCTCGACGACCAGGACCTCAACCGCTGTGTGCGCCTCGCCGCGCAAGCCCTGACAGTGTGCGGCGAATGGCAGAAGTTGGGCAACCTTGCCGCCCTCATGTCGCAGACGGGACGCGCCGAGGCGGCTTCCCTACCCTTCTTCGCAAAACTGGGAGCGAGCCTCTCGGACTACCCACCCACATCGGTGGAGCGCCCCGCAGCCGACGTCACGTTGCCCGTCACCTACGTCTGGCCGCCGCTGCTGGAGGGACGTATTGGCGACGATGAAGAACCCGTCCGCTTCAACCTCAACACGGGTCAACCCTATACGCTCCTCACCGCTGCCGATGCCCAGCGCGACGGCGTGCACCTCTTGCCCGACTCCATCGACTTCGTGTCGGACATGGGACTCATCAAAGCCTCGCCCGCCCTTGTGGACCGCCTCGCATTCGGCGACATCGTTCTGCACCACGCCTTGGTCTTCGTGGCAACCGACAGTTTGGACGCGCCCGACGAATTCGTCCGCACGCTGGGACTACTCGACCTCTCCCGCTTCGGGACGGTCGACTACAGCGGGGAGAAACTGATTGTCCGCGCCGAGGGTGCTGCTGAGAACACTGAAACCGATGCACCCAATCTCCGCCTCACTGCCGACGGCAACCTGATGCTGACTGGCGAGGTGGGCGACAGCACCTATACGTTCCTGCTCAATTCGGGCTACCCCGTGAGTTTGGCGTCGCCCGATTTCTGCGAGACGACGCAGGCCGACACCACCGATTTCTGCCTGCGCCTCAACGGGCTGGAGACGCTGCCCACAAGCCTCACGGTCGAGAACACGCAACGCCTCGACTGCGACGGCATTCTCGGACAGTCGTTCCTGCAGGACAACCGCCGCGTGCGCTTCGACTTCGACCGCATGACGCTCACCACCTACCCCACTGCAACGGAGGTGACCGACTTCAGTTCGCCCTTCTTCATGCTCCGCAACCTCGCCGCCTACGACCTCACGTTCGACGACCAGTGGTCGGTCTACGACTATCCGCTCACCTTCGCCCTCCTCTTCAACCGCCCCGAAGCGGTGCGCGACGCCGCCAACCAACTCACGGCGACGCAGTTCAAACAACTGGCTGCCGACGACCAGCTCGCCGTGCGCGCCATGCAACAGGAGGCGTGGGCGCAACTGGGCGAATACACCAAAGCCGCAGCAGTCGACACCAAGGGCATGGACACCGACGCGCGCAAACGGCAGTTGGTCTACAAGGTCTTCCCCACCGCCGCGCCCGTTCTTTCGCTGAAGGGGCAAACCGCGCTCGCCTACACCGACTCCGCCACGCTGTCCACGCCCGCCGTCATCAACCGCAAGGCGACAGAGGTGCGCCCCGACTTCTCGCTCGATATGCAAACGCCCGTCGTGCTCTCCGCCAAATTGGCAAAGAAATTCAAGGTGAAAGTCCTCTATCAGCCCGCCGACAAGGCACACGCCGACAGCTACGGCCTCATCGACTCCCTGCGTCTCGGTGATGCCGTGGTGCGCAATGTGTTCTGCCGCATCAAGCCAGGCAAGGGCACAGAAGTCCATTACGGCTTAGGCCTGCTGCACCACTTCCCCACAGTAGGTTTCGGAGAGGGCAGACTTATCCTCTCCGCCCTGAGTCCCACTGACGGCAACGCCGCCCGCATGGTCCTCTGCGATGGTCTCCTTGCCGAGGGCGAAACGCCTTCGGGCTACGTGACCTTCGCCGTCCGCACGCCGCAAGGGCCGCTGCAGACACAACGCGTGGCAGAACTTCCGTTCACGCTCGCCGGACAGACGTTGCCCGCCGACGGACGCTTCAAGGCCGTCACCACATTCAGCGAAACTGTCGACGGCACTGCCGTGGTGCTCCCGCTCCGCCAACTCGTCGACGACTTCGGCGGCGTCACGCTCGACTTCCAGAACATGTCGCTGCGTCTCGGCGCGCCTGCCAGCAAATAGTCCTTCGCTTATGCGGTGGGCACGATTTCCAGAATCGTAGTCAATCTGATAGCATTGGCTTTTTCTCTGTGACAAAAAGCCAAACACTTATTAAATTTATATGTACCTTTGCACTGTGAAAAATCAGGGCACGGTACATCAAAATCCGTCAGGCGGGGCTGCGCGCTCCGCCTTTACGCATTGCGCCTCGCCCTGCCCAAAAGAGAAATGACGATGAGAAATATCCTGAAAGGCCTTTTGCTGACGGTGCTGATGCTGTGCGCCAGTCACGCCTGGGCCGACTCCATCCCCTCCTATGCGCTGAACTTCTTGCACGAGAAGCGAGTGGCTTACGAGAAGCCGCCCAAGACCTACCGCTACAGGGTGAAATTCAAAAACAAGGACAACAACGCCTACACGTTGCGCCGACCTGAGGAGTACCTTTCGCTGAAAGCCATCGACCGCCGCCTCAAATATAACATCCGCGTCGACGAACACGACTTGCCCGTTTCGCCGGTCTATCTGGACTACCTCAGCAAGAAGGGCTTGCAGATTCTGGTCACGAGCAAATGGAACAACACCGCCGTCGTCGAGACCGCCGACACGGCAGTCGTGGAAAGCCTGACCGGCGTGAAGTTCATCGAGAGCGTCCGCCGCGTCTGGGAGAGTGCCGACAGCGTGCGCGTTGACGACTACAGCGACCGCAAGGAAAAGGTGACCAACGACGTCGATACGCTCCAGAATTATTATGGCCACGCCGAAGGCCAGGTCAAAATGATTGGCGTGGACAAGCTCCACGAGGCGGGCTTCACGGGCGACGGCATCACCATTGCTGTCATTGACGGCGGATTTATGAACGCCGACTGCATCGCGGGTTTTGACAGCACAAAAATCCTGGGCACGCACAATTTCGTCGCGCCCGACAAAAGCATCTACGCCGCCCAGCCCCACGGCACGATGGTACTGTCGTGCATTGCCGCCAACTCGCCCTACTGTCTCGTCGGCACTGCCCCCGCCGCCAGTTTCTACCTCCTTATGAGCGAGGACGCCCGGAGCGAGCAGATAGTGGAAGAGGACTTCTGGAGCGCCGCCCTCGAATACGCCGACAGTGCGGGCGTCGACATCGTGACTTCGTCGTTGGGCTATTACGTCTTCGACGACTCTGCCTCCAGCCACAAATACTATGAGCTCGACGGCGAGACCGCCGTTTGCAGCCATGCCGCCTCGATGGCAGCCAGTCGCGGCTTGCTCGTGCTCAACAGTGCGGGCAACTGCGGTGATGAGGAATGGAAGAAAATCAGCTTCCCCGCCGACGCCAAAGACATCCTCACCGTCGGCGCGGTCAACAGCGAAGGCGTCAACACGGTGTTCTCCTCGGTGGGCAACACCGCGGACGGCCGCACCAAACCCGACGTGATGGCGCAAGGCGAGGACGCGTGGCTCTACGACATGACGGGCAGCGTCAGCTCTGCCAACGGCACTTCGTTTTCTACGCCCATTCTGGCGGGCGGTGTCGCCTGTCTGCTCGAAGCCCTCCCCTACGCCACGCCCCTTCAGATTATCAATGCAGTACGGCAATCAAGCTCGAATGTAGCCCACCCCGACAACATATACGGCTACGGCATTCCCAACCTCTGGAAGGCCTACGAACTGCTCCAGTCGGGACAAATCCGATAAACAAGCCCCAAAACTGCGCCCGCAATGCCTGCCAAACACATTTCGCTCTACGAACTCAACAGCCTCGTCAGTGAGACACTCGAACTGACGCTCAACGACAGCTACTGGATGGTGGCTGAGTTGAGCGAGGTGCGCGTAGCTGCAAACGGCCATTGCTATGTGGAATTTGTGGAGAAGAATCCTAAAAGCAACGCCCTCGTGGCGAAAGCGCACGGCAACATCTGGCGCAACGTCTACCAGCTCCTCGCGCCCTACTTCCGCAAGACGACGGGCGAGTCGCTCGCGCCCGGCATGAAGGTGCTGGTGCAGGTGAGCGTCACCTTCCACGAACTCTACGGCTACAGCCTCAACGTGACGGACATCGACCCCACCTATACGATGGGCGAAGTGGCGCGCCGCCGGCAGGAAATCATCGCCCAACTCACCGAAGACGGGGTGCTGACGCTCAACAAGGAACTGCCCCTGCCGCGTCCGTTGCGCCGCGTCGCGGTGATTTCGAGCAGCACGGCGGCGGGCTACGGCGACTTCTGCAACCAGCTTGCACAGTCGGGTTTTCCTTTCGAGACGAAACTCTTCCAAGCCACGATGCAGGGCGACCGCGTGGAGCAGAGCGTCATTGCCGCGCTCGACGCCATTGCCCAAGAAGCCGACAACTGGGACGTGGTCGCCATCATCCGCGGCGGCGGTGCAGTGAGCGACCTGAACGGTTTCGAGACCTATCTGCTCGCCGCCAACGTGGCACAATTCCCCCTCCCCGTCCTGACGGGCATCGGTCACGAGCGCGACGACACGGTCATAGACGACGTGGCGCACACGCGTCTCAAGACGCCTACGGCTGTGGCAGCCTTCCTCATCGAAGCGCGCCGCGGAGAGGTGGACTTGATTGACGGCATCCGCCAACGGCTCGACCGTGCCGCACGCAACGAACTCACTTTGGCGCGCCGCCAATTGGAACAGACCGCCACGCGCTTCCACCTCGCCACGACCGAATACGGCAACCGCCAGCGGGCACACCTCGCCCAATTGCAGGCGCGCACCGAACTCTTCGCCCGCCAGCAACTCCAGGCGGCACGCTTCGCCCTCAACCGCTACCCCGACCGCCTCACGGAGGCACTCACCACGCGCTTGATGCGTGAACGCCACCGCCTCGAACTCGCCGACCGCAGCATCAAACTGGCAGGTCCCGAACGCATCCTCAACATGGGCTTCAGCATCACGCTCAAAGACGGCAAGGCCGTGCGCGACGCCGCCCTCCTCAAACCCGGCGACCGCCTGACGACCCGCTTTGCCAAAGGCGGGGCAGAGGTGGAAGTCACTTCTACATCCAAACCCTAAAACCGAACGCCACATGCCCAATAAAACAGACCTCACTTACGAGCAAGCCGTAAAACGCTTGGAAGCCATCGTGGGCGACCTCGAAAAAGGCACGTCCGAACTCGGCCAACTCAGCAGCCAAATCAAAGAGGCGCAAGAACTTCTGGCTTTCTGCCAGTCGAAACTCCTCAAGGTAGAAAACGACGTCAAGAAACTCCTCGACGATGGGAAAGAATAAGCTCGCCAAATTCGCCGACATGGCTTCCTACCCCCACGTCATCGAAGTGCCGGGCGTGGCTTTCGACAACACTCCCTTCGCCATGCAGGGACGCTGGCACGAAGATTTCTTCCACAACCCGAATCCCATCGTCCTCGAACTGGGCTGCGGCCGCGGCGAATACACCGTCGGACTGGGACGCCTGTTTCCCGACAAAAACTTCATCGGCGTGGACATCAAGGGCTCGCGCATGTGGACGGGTGCCACCGAATCGCTTCAGGCGGGCATGACGAACGTGGGTTTCCTCCGCACGCACATCGAATTTATCGACCGCTTCTTCGCCGCAGGCGAGGTGGCTGAAATCTGGCTCACCTTTTCCGACCCGCAAATGAAGAAAGTGACGAAGCGCCTCACCTCCACCTATTTCCTCGAGCGCTACCGCCATTTCCTCATTGACGGCGGATTGGTACACGTCAAGACGGACAGCAATTTCCTCTTCACCTACACGAAATACGTCCTCGCCGAAAACGGCATCGCCCCCGACTTCTGCACCGACGACCTCTACCACACCCTCGCCGCAGAGGAGGACGAAGAAGTGCGCCAAATTCTCAGCATCCAAACCTACTACGAACAGCAGTGGATAGCCCGCGGCCTGAACATTAAGTACGTCAAGTTCCCCCTGCCGCAGGGCATTGCGCTCCGCGAGCCCGACGTGGAAATCGAACTCGACGACTACCGCAGCTACAACCGCTCCAAGCGCTCGGGGCTGGAGCGCGCAAAGTAATTTTGCCAGCGAGTTAAAACTCTGATACAGAGCAATCTAAAAATATCAAAGGAGATGGTTCTAAAAAGTCCAGGGCTAAATAAAAAAAGTCCTGAGCTAAGTAGTCAAAAGCTCAGGACTAATTTCAAAAAGCTCAGGACTAATTTTTGATAGCAATGGAGTAAGGGTTCAAAGCCCTTTCCCACCGCGCCATATTAAAGGCAATGCGAAAGCCATAAGACTTCTGAATTTCAGAAATACAAAAAACTCGCCCCGAACCGGAGAACATCGGTTCGGGGCGAGTTGTCTTTTCTTTTAAAGTTGTCCTATCTCTTATTAATCCGCTCAGGGCTTTGCTTCAGGGCTGCTCTTGCCTTTGCAGCCCTCGGCATAACCGCGGGCGTAGCCGTCGGTGTAGTTGGCGGCGTAGGCGTCGCGCTCGGCGCGGGTGGGGAAATTGCTGGTGACGTCGGGCTCGGCGGCTTCCTTGCCTGCCACGCCGTCGTAGTAGCCGTTCCAGTAGCCGTCTTCGGCGCCAGCTTCATCGGCGGGACGGGGGTCGCGGCTCAGAGAGTCGAGTACGGCGGGGGCGACAGAGTCGGAGACGATGGTCATGACGTCGGTGGAGATGGTCGTGTCGGGCACTGCCATTGGGGCGGCGGCACTGTCGCCTGCCGCAGCGCTGCCGTCAGCCGAATTCCTGTCGAATGGGTTGTTTGTGGAGGTTTTCATGAAAACGACGAAGGCCGCAGCGAGAATGACGACGAGCACGAAGATGATGGCTCGCGGATTGGTTCTGTTGTGCTTTGACATAAGTTTCTGTATTTTGCTTGTCTGGTTTTTGAGTTATGCTTGTTATATCCTGTTTGTTCTGAACTGGTTGTCAGCGCGTCCGCACCTTGGCCTTGCTCGCCGCGTCGATGCGCAGGAAGATGAAGAGCAGGAGGGTGAAGCCCCAGAGCGACGAACCGCCGTAGCTGAAAAACGGCAGCGGAATGCCGATGACGGGCATCAGCCCCATGACCATGCCCACGTTGATGAGGACGTGGAAAAAGATGATGCTGAGCACGCTATAGCCGAAGACGCGGCCAAACTTTGTGACCTGCCGTTCGGAAAGATATATGAGTCGGAGGATGAGGGTGAGGAAAAGCAGCAGCACGGCGGCTGAGCCGATGAAACCTTCTTCCTCGCCAACGGTGCAGAAGATGAAGTCGGTGTCTTGCTCGGGCACGTATTTGAGCTTGGTCTGCGTGCCGTTGAGGAAGCCTTTGCCCTCCAGTCCGCCCGAGCCGATGGCTATTTTGCTCTGGTTGACGTTGTAGCCCGCGCCGGAGATGTTTTCCTCCATGCCCAAAAGCACCCGCACACGGGTTTGCTGGTGGGGTTCGAGAACATTGTTGAGGGTGTAGTCGGCAGTGTAGAGAAAAGCCGTAGAGCCGAGGGTGAAGAAAGCAATGAGGGCGTACTTGCCGAGGCGCTCGCCCAAGGCTTGCCAGGTCATGTAGGCTGCCATGCCGATGCAGACTGCCACCTGCACCCACGCCACGTCGAAAGGCACGACGAAGCAGGAAACGAGGTAGGCGACGAGGGTGGCGACACCGCCCCACAGGAAAAGGAAGCGAGCATGATTGGTGCGGGGGCAATAGACCGCCGTCATGCCTGCGGTAAAGAGCCATATCAGGATGAGGACGACAAACTCGCCCACTGCAGTATGGGTATAAGGAACTATGTCGCCCGAGAAACGGATGCCGATGACAAAGTACGCCACAGCGGCGGTGGCGGTGAAGAGGAAACTGCCGGGCATGCCTTCGCGATAGAACATGAAGAAGAAGGCTAAGAAGACGAGCGCCGAGCCGGTCTCGCGCTGCATAACGATAAGCACCATGGGGAGCAGAACGAGGGCGGCGGCGCGGAAGAAGTTTCGCATGTTGTCGAGCGAGAAACCATAGTGGTTGATGAGTTTGGCCAACGCCAAGGCGGTGATACACTTGGCAAACTCGGCAGGCTGCAGGCTGACGCTGCCCAGACTTATCCACGACTTTGAACCTTTGATGTCCTTGGCGATGAAGGGTGTGATGAGCAGAATTATCATCATGACCCAATAGAGGAGGTCGGCGAGATTTTCAAAATAGCGGTCGTCCGTCATGAGGAGGACGAAGCCGAGACAGAAGGACAGCCCTATCCACACCAGCTGTTTGCCGGTGCGGGTGTCCCAACTGAAGAAGTCGGTGTCACCTATCTCGTGGCTCGCGCCGCAGATGCTGAACCAGCCGAAGGCGAGCAGGAGCACATAGATGAGGATGACGACCCAGTCGGCTCTTGATATGGGATAGCGGTTGTCTTTATCTAACATAGTCGCCGTAGGTAATGTGTTTGTTTCTGAGTGTTTCGAGTTTCTTTTCCGACTCGGGCGAGAGCTTGCCGTTGAGGTACTGCTCCATGATGAGGGCGCCGATGGGCACGCCGTAGACGGCTCCGAAGCCGCCGTTTTCGATGTACGCCACGACGGCGATTTTGGGGTCGTTCATCGGGGCGAAGCCCATGAAGGCGGAATGGTCGTGACCGCGGTTCTGCGCCGTACCGGTCTTTCCGCAAACCTCGATGCCGGGGATGTTGGCGGCGCGGCAAGTACCGGAAAGTACGGCGCGGCGCATACCGGCGACGGCATAGTCGTACCAGCGGCGGTCGACGTTGGTGCGGCGGGGCGTGAGGTAGACGGAATCGAGCTGGCCGCCCTTGATGCTGTGGACGACGTGTGGAATATAATAGTGGCCGCGATTGGCAACGGTGGCTGCGAGATTGGCAATCTGGAGCGGTGTGGCAGTGACCTCGCCCTGACCGATGGAAATGGAGATGACGGTGAGGGCGTTCCACGACTTGTTGTAGTGGTCATCGTAGTATTTGGCGTTGGGAATCATGCCGCGACGCTCGCCGGGGAGGTCTATGCCCAACTTGTAGCCAAAGCCCATAGCGACGAGGTGGTCTTTCCAGCAGGTCATGGCATCCTGCACGGAGGCAAACTTGCTGCGGTTGCTGAACATGCGGTAGAGGTTCCAGCAGAAGTAGGCGTTGCAGGACGTGCCTATGGCAGGGACGAGGTTGATGGGCGAGGCGTGGCCGTGGCAGCCGAGGTGGAGGCCGCGGAAGTTGAAGCCGTGACTACAGGGGAAGGAAATGTCGGGCGTGATGATGCCTTCTTGCAGACCAAGCAGGGCTTGCGTAATCTTGAACGTGGAGCCGGGCGGATAGGTGCCCATGATGGCGCGGTTGAGCAGCGGTTTCATGGGATCCTGGCTGAGGAGGCGGTGGTTCTTTCCGCGGTCGCGCCCCACCATCTGGCGTGGGTCGTAGGTGGGCGACGATGCCATGCAGAGCACCTCGCCCGTGGCAGGCTCGATGGCGACGATGGCACCGAGTTTGCCTTCGAGCAACTTCTCGGCGAGCGCCTGGAGGTCCATGTCGATGCTGAGCGTGATGTCCTGCCCGGGCACGGGCGCTTTGTCGTACTTGCCGTCCTGGTAGTGCCCCTTTATGCGGCCGTGGACGTCGCGCAACATGATGCGCATGCCCTTTTCGCCGCGCAACTGCTTTTCGTAGGAGCGCTCCACGCCGAGTTTGCCGATGTAGTCGCCGCTCTGGTAGTAGTCGTCCTCCTCGATGTCCTTGTCGTTCACCTCTCCGACGTCGCCGAGGACGTGCGCGCCGAGGCTGGTAGTGTAGTGGCGCACGGAGCGCTTTTCGATGGAGAAGCCGTTGAAGCGGAAGAGTTTTTCGCGCAGAACGGAAAACTCCTCGGCGGGAATTTGGCTCTTGAAAAGTTGAGGGGTGAAACGGGAATAGTTGGGGCGCGCCTTGATTTCGAGCATCCGCTGGATATATTCGTCCTTGGTCATGCCCATCGTCTCGCAGAAGTCGAGCGTGTCGATGCCGTGCTGCTCGTTCATGACGACCATGATGTTGTAGGACGACTCGTTGTAGACCATCAGTCGTCCCTGACGGTCCATGATGAGACCGCGCGAGGGGTACTGTATTTCCTTCAGAAAGGCATTGGAGTCGGCATTCTTCTTATAGTCGTCGCTCATGAGCTGCAGGGTGAAGAGCCTGATGAGATAGATGATGATGACGACAACGGCAATGCCTCCCAGCACAAATTTGCGGCCCACAAAATTACGTTCGTCCGACATACCGAGGAAATTTAAGAGGAATACACAAAGCGGAAAGCCTACTGCTTGCGCACACGCAGCAGCTCGAAGGCAATAATCAGAAAGAAGGTGAGGACGGTGCTCGCGCCAATGTTGATGAGCAGCGTCTGCCAGTCGCGGAGGGAGAAGGCTTCGATTGTAAAATAGAGGATGCAGTGGAGCAAAGTCAGGCAGAAGGCGTAACCCAAAAAGCCGGTCCACTTCATCGTGACGGCGGAGGGGCGCAGTTCGTCGGTGTCCTTATCGGAAGGCGCAAACTTGGCGAGCAACAGCGGCGCGACAAGTCCGCAGGCACAGAGCGAGGCAGCCGCCATGCCCGGCGTGTCGGTAAAGAGGTCGACCGCCAGACCGAGGACGAAACCCAACGCGATATAGACCCAACGCGGCGTCTCGCTGGAAAGTAGCAGCAAGAAGTAGACGTAGGGCATCGGCATGGCGTAGCCCATGATGTTGATGTGGTTGAAAATCAAGACCTGCAAGAAGAAGAGCAGGACGAACCAACCTAATCGCGAAAGGAATGTCTGTAGCATTTAGACGTTGGGATTTCTGCGGCTGCAAATCTGAATGGGGCGGACGAAGTTACAACACGAGGGCGTCATTTCATTGCCCGAGCGCCACTTCTGCCTCGGAGGCATGACTGCGGAGGGTGTCTATTTCGGCCTTGTAGGGCGTGGCGATGACGTTCACGTCGCGCAGACAAGCGAGGTCAGTGCCGAGCGTCACGTCGAGTTTGTACGACTGGCCGTCGCCGGAGTTGTGGATGTCGGTAATGCGACCCACGAAGATGCCTGGCGGGAAGACGGAGGAGTAGCCGCTCGTCTCGACGATGTCACCCTTCTGGACTTTGGCGTAGCGGGGTATGTCGTCGACGTAGGCATGGAGCAGGTTCTTGCCTTCCCATTGCAGGTAGCCAAAGTAGTTCTGCCCGCGGATGCGGCAGCTGATGCTCGACTTCTCGTTGGTAAGCGGAATGACAAGCGAATAGTTTGGTCCCACAAGGTAAACGATTCCCACCACACCGCCACCGCTGACGACGCCCATTTCGGGCTTCACGCCCTTGTCGCTACCGCAGTCGATGACGAGATAATGGTTGCCCTGCCCTACATTGTTAGATACGACCACGGCGGGAATCAGTTCGTAGCCCTCCAAGTGCTCACGCACGTACTGTTCCGTATAGGACGGCTCGTGCGTGGCTTTCCGCAAGGCTTCGCGGAGTTGTTCGTTCTCCATCTGCAACTTCACGTTGTCGTCGGTGAGGCGGCGGTTGATGTCGCGCAGTCCCACGTAGGAGGCGGCTTCGCTATACACGCCGTTCACCTCAGCCACCACATTGTTGGCCGAGGAGAACCACACGCTGCCCTGATAGCTGTTGAAGCGGAAGAGGAGCACGAAGCTCACGCCCTCCAGCAGCAGGAAGAGCAGGACGTAGTGGTACTTGCGGATGAATTCGAGCAGGTAATACATTGGGGCTTTCGCTGGGCACGGCTGTGCGAGGCGACGGCACGGGTCAGTCCGTCGCGCCCGCTCCAGGTCTGTGCGGTCGCTTCTCCACTATTTTTCGGGAAACGTCACGCCGCTATTAACGCACGCGATTAACGCATCAGGAACGTGTACTTGTCCACGTTCTTGAGGGCGATACCTGTGCCTTTTGCCACACAGAGAAGGGGGTCTTCTGCCACGTGGAAGGGGATTTCGATTTTGTCCGTGAGACGCTTGTCGAGACCGCGCAACAGGGCGCCGCCACCTGTCAGGTAGATACCGTTCTTCACGATGTCGGCATAGAGTTCGGGCGGCGTCTTCTCGAGGGCAGAGAGGATGGCCTGCTCAATCTTGGCGATAGACTTCTCAAGGCAGTGCGCCACTTCCTGATAGCAGACGGGCACTTCCATAGGCATCGTCGTCACGCGGTTAGGGCCGTGAACCACATAGTCCTCCGGTCCCTCCTCGCCGAGGTCAGAAAGGGCAGAGCCGACGTGAATCTTGATACGCTCCGCCATACGCTCGCTGACGCGGACGTTGTGCGTGCGGCTCATGTGCTCCTGAATGTCCTTCGAGAAGTCGTTGCCCGCCATCTTGATGGAGTTGTTGGAGACAATGCCGCCGAGCGAGATGACAGCGATTTCGGTCGTACCGCCGCCGATGTCTACCACCATGTTGCCCTCGGGCGCGTTGACGTCGAGGCCGATACCGATGGCAGCCGCCATAGGTTCGTGGAGGAGGTAGATGTCGCGGCCGCCGGCGTGCTCAGCCGAGTCGCGTACGGCGCGCAGTTCCACTTCGGTCGAGCCGGAAGGCACGCCGATAACCATGCGGAGCGAAGGGGAGAAAAGGCGCTTGCCGTGGTGCACCATCTTGATGAGACCGCGCATCATCTGTTCGCAAGCGTTGAAGTCGGCAATCACGCCCTCACGGAGCGGGCGGATTACGCGGATTTTGTCGTTCGTCTTCTCGAACATCAGTTTGGCATCTTCGCCCACGGCAATCATCTTCTCGGTGTGGCGGTCGAGCGCCACCACCGAAGGCTCGTTGACGGCAATCTCACCGTCACTGATGATGATGGTGTTGGCTGTGCCGAGGTCGATGGCAAGTTCCTGAGTGAACGAGAACATTTTGGAGAATATACTAAATACACTCATTTTGTTTTCGGTAAAAAATATCTGTGTCGAAATTTCCTTTCTTGGTCGTAGGGTATATTAGACGACATTAGTCGCCATCGCAGAGCGGGGCGACCAATCTACCTTTCTGCACGAGGCAGACAGGGGTATGAATGCCGTCTATTTCAGAGGGGAATCAGTTCTTTTCGAACCACTCGTGAATGGCCGTGTCGTAGTGGCTGCTCACGCCGAAAGCGCGTGTGGCAAACATTCGGCGCTGCTCCAGGCTGGTCTGTGCGCCCTGCTTCTCGAGGATGTCGAGCAACACGGGATATTCCGCCTTGGAGGGGACGATGACCACGTCGTTGAAGTTCTTTGCGCCGGCGCGGATGAGCGAGATGCCGCCGATGTCAATCTTCTCGATGATGTCGGCTTCAGAAGCACCGCTGGCTACGGTCTGCTCAAAGGGATAGAGGTCCACTATGACAAGGTCGATTTCGGGGATTTCGTACTTCGCCATCTGTTCGAGGTCCGATTCGAGACCGCGACGACCAAGGATTCCGCCGAACACCTTGGGGTGGAGCGTCTTCACGCGGCCGCCCAGGATGGAGGGATAGCTTGTCACGTCCTCCACCTTCTGGCAGGGGAAGCCCAACGACTCAATGAAAGTCTGCGTGCCACCCGTCGAAAGGAATTTCACGCCGTCGGCATGGAGCTTCGCCAAAATGGCATCCAGACCGTCCTTGTGGAAGACCGAAATGAGCGCCGTCTTGATTTGTTTGGTTCCTGACATAAATTGTATTTTTAGCTAAAAATGTTTTCGGGTGCAAAGTTAGTACAAGCCACGCGAACTGCAAAGCGAAAGACCCGGTTTTTAGTGGCTAATTTTTCGAGCGCCGCCAAAGATTTTTTGAGCGTGTCCGAAAAAGAAAGGGCGGGCAGAAATGAAGACCAGCACACCGTCTGAACTTCCGAAACTTTCGCCAGCGCGCCGTCGTAGTGCGCACAAAAAAGAGGAGGCTGCGCCAATCCACTTGCGCAGCCTCCAGTTGAAGAACGGTTCTACTCACAACTTTTCCACTTACTTGTCTGAGCCCCGCCCTGTCTATTATTTGTCAGCCCAATAATTACGGTCTTCCCACTCAAACTTGTTCGAGCGGATTTGGCTGGCATCGTCTATGCCGAAACCCAAATACGTCTAATTAATAAAAATATCGCTATTACAGCACACGCATTTGGAATAATCCTTTCAACCCAAAATGTTGTGAGATCTGTGGATGTCGACAAGGAGAGCGAATCAAATATAGACATAAACAATGTCATAAATAAAGAATATACTAGTATGCCAGTACTAACAACCTTTAATATTATAATGACTATTTTTTTCATATTAAATTATAGTTTAATGGATGTCATATCTTGATAGAGTTTATAATACAGATCATCAATGGTTACACTCTGCGCATAGCCATTTACGCAAGCCAGTACGGACACGATTTTCCTTTTCATATTTGTGGTGTTGATAAATTACGAACTGATTTAGACCAATGCAGGTGTTTGAAATTGCGGCGCTTGCAACACAAATCAAATTTATTTCGGAATAAATTAAAGATTGATTGAAATGTTTGAGACGACAACGTCAGAATGATGCAAAATTACAATTTATTTGGAGTGGAATAAAATAATTGAAAGAAAACTTTCTGACAAAGTTCTGCTTGCGGTGGGCTATCAAAAAATAGTCCTGAGCTTTTAAAAAATAGTCCT
>JAUNOO010000029.1 GCA_030531095.1 Bacteroidales bacterium | reverse complement strand
GCGAATAAAAAAAGGCGTCCGAAAAAAACTTGAATGTCTTTTTCGGACGCCGATGATTTTTTGCGCTTTTTCTTATGTCGGACTCACTTCCTATTGAAACGCAGTTCAGAAAGAAATCTTATGGCTGTATGTAGATACAGATAAATACAACCCACTGGTAACTATCGTCTCGATAGCGACAAAGTCTGTTCCAGAATCCTTGAACAAATTATCGTATTTCTCCACAAGTGGCATGGTAAACCATTCGCGGATGGAGGCGGTGCGCTTTGCGGTGTTGTTTTTGGGAGCCATATTTCTTTGGATGTATTAAAGGAGGGTGCTGTTCTGCTTGCAAAGTTACGTCCTGCTCGCAAAGGGCTTCACCATACCGAACTATTAAAAGTATGGGCTGCGCCAAAAATTTGTTTTCTGACACAGCCCTTGTGGTTCTATATATTTTATATAGGAGTAGACCGAAAGTTTTTTGCACGCCTTACTTCTTCACCACGATGGCGAGTCCTTGCTTCTGGAGGGCGCGGACGGCGGTGTCGATGGCGTCATAGTGTTCGGGGGCGATGCCGAGGGCGGGCAGGTCGAGCGTGGGAAGGGCGTCGTCGGTGTGGAGTTCCTGCTCTGCCACGGGACCGATTATCATGCCGACGGCGGAGGTGTTGTTGGTGATGGGGTCGATGAGGACGAAGGCACCAGTGGGTTTGTTGTCCTGATAGGCATCGAAGAATAGTTCCTTGGACGTGACGATGACGGCTCGGCCTATCTCGTTGAGGGCAAGGCGGTCTACCTGCGACTGCTCGAGTGTGTTGACGTCGACCTTATACTTGATGTGGTCGACCCGACAGCGCGTGGTGTTGGTGGTGTGCTTCAGGTAGAACGACTTGGCGGTGTCCATGGCTTCCTCGTCCATCCAAACGAGCATCGTCTCGAAGTGGCGGCCGATGAAGGGGCCTTCGGGGAGGGAGGTTATGTTGGCGAGATTGTCGGGCAGGGGGTCGGGACATTTCACTATCATTTCGCCGCGCGAGATGTCGATTTCGTCCTCCAGCTGGAGGGTGACGCTCTGGGGCGGGAAGGCAAGGTCGATGTCGCCGTCGTAGGTGACGATGCGCTTCACGCGACTGGTCTTGCCGCTGGGCAACGCCATGATGCGGTCGCCGCGGCGCACGATGCCCGACGCCACTTTGCCGCAGAAGCCGCGGAAGTCGAGGTTGGGGCGCAGCACGTACTGCACAGGGAAGCGGAAGTCGCGCAGGTTGTGGTCGTTGCCGATGCTCACTTCCTCAAGGAACTGGAGGATGCTGGGGCCGTCGTACCACGGTGTGCGGTCGGAGTGCGTCACGACGTTGTCGCCTTCGAGGGCGGAGAGGGGGATGCACTGCACGTCGGGGATATTGAACGGCGCGATGAAGGCGCGGAAGTCGCTGACGATTTTGTCGAAGACGGCGCGGTCGTAGTCCACGAGGTCCATCTTGTTGACGGCGAGCACGATGTGCTTGATGCCCAGCAGGGAGACGAGGAACGTGTGGCGGCGCGTCTGGGTGATGACGCCAGTGCGGGCATCGACGAGGATGACGGCGAGGTTGGCGGTAGAGCCGCCGGTAATCATGTTGCGCGTGTACTGTTCGTGCCCCGGGGTGTCGGCAATGATGAACTTGCGCTTGTTGGTGGAGAAATAGCGGTAGGCTACGTCGATGGTGATGCCCTGTTCGCGCTCGGCTTTGAGTCCGTCGCAGAGAAGGGCGTAGTCGATGTGCTCACCGGCGTTGCCTACGCGCTTCGAGTCGCGCTCGAGGGCGGCAAGCTGGTCTTCGTAGAGTTTTTTGGAATCGAAGAGCAGGCGGCCGATGAGGGTCGACTTGCCGTCGTCCACCGAACCGGCAGTGAGCAGGCGGAGCAGGTCTTTCTTCTCGTCCTGGTCGAGGTATTCTTCTATGGAGAGTTTGCGGCCACCCACTTCGGTGACTTCGCTGTTGGGATTGTTGACGTTGTTCATTTTCTTTACTGAAAATTTATAGGTGTTGGAGTTATGCTGACGGCGCACGAAGGCGCTGGGCTATTGCATCAGGTTGTCCGGTCCGGCGGTGATGTCGGTTTCCGCCTCTATCTGCTGGCGGGCGTCGTTGAGTCCGTTGCGCTGACCGTGGTAGCGGGCGGTGACGAAGACCAAAACGGCGAGCAGCACGAAGACGAGCGCAAAGAGGACGATGCGCGGGGCGCGGCTGACGGGCAGGCGCTTCATGGTGCGGGGGGCGGTGGGAGTGGCTGTCATTTTGGGTTTACGCTTAGTTTATTATCTGGGGTTGGAGATGGGGCAGAAACAAATTTCGCCCTACGGCGCGTCGTAGACTTCGGCTTCGGGCACTTCACCGTCCGACGGTGCGGCAGCGGCAAGCGAGTCGGCGATGTGCGCCTCGCGCACGAGGGAGTCGAAGAGCGAATCGGTGGTCTGCTCGACGCGGGGTTCTTCCACTTCCTGCTTATAGATGGGGTCGGGTTCGCGGCGGTTGGCTTCGATGGAGCCACCGCAGTCCCACAACTCCATGGCACGCTGGTAGGCGTCGTGGGCATAGGCTTTCTCGACGAGGAACCCCTCGACGGCGAGGAGGCCTGCCGCCACAACGACCGCCCCACCCCATATTGCAGCTGTGCGCCAGCGTTGGCCGGGCTTGCGCTTGGGCAGAAACGCCACAGTGGCGGTGCGCGGCGAAATGACCTGCCCGCAGTCGGGACAGGTTCTACGGCGCGAAGACATGAAGGCGCCGCAACGCGAACAGCAGAGCCACGCGGGCACTTTGCTGTTACGGGCTGTGCCGCAGCGCGGGCACTTCTTGAGATAGGCGGGATATTGCTCGCCGCAGACTTTACAAGTGTTGTCGGCCATCTCTTGTTTTCAGATAGAGTTGTATTTCCAATTTATCGGGGCAAGGGGCGGTGGGCCTCAACGCAGATGCGTCAGAAGAGGCGGCCCTGACCCGTGATTTCGTCGAGGATGTCGTCGCGCGACTCGCCCGAACCGCCCTCGGTCTGCGACTCGTCGTCAACGTCGACGTCAGCGTCAACTTCGGCATCGGGTGCGTCGGCGGCTTCTTCCTCAGACTTGGGCTGGCGCAACGGTTCGAGTTCTTCTATGCGCTCGATGGCGCAGGTGGTGAGGCGCTTGCCTTTGGCCTTGAAGCTCTTGACGCCGATGTAGCTCTCGACGTCCACTTCCATGGGGTCGCGGAAGGCGTCGGCGCCGCCGTAGACCACGTTGAGGCGCGGGTAGGCGACGTCGGTGAGCAGCACGAACTGCGACTGCGGATTGTCGCCCATGAAGTTGAGGTGGCGGGTCTGCACCGTGCGCTCCAGCGTGAAGCGCTTGACGTAGGCGAAGCCCTGCTGGTCGGCATCGAAGAGGACGGCCGTCCATACTTTCTGTTCGTCGAACTTCTCGACGCGCAGGATGCCCGAGGCTTCGTAGTGGTTGTTGAGGTCGAAGTTGGTGGTGTAGAAGTCGCCGTTCTTGAGGATGACGAGGACGAGGTCGTTGGTGAGGAATTCGCCCAGATATTGGCCGCGCTCGTCGTAGTTGAGGCGCTGCACATCGTGGTCGAACCACACCTTGCGGCCGCCCAGCGTGGAGGCACCGTGGGCCTTGAGCGTCACGCGGTGGACGTCGAGGCGCGTCAGCAGGTTGCCGCGGCTCTGGCGACCCTTGACGAGGAGTTCGCCGAAGTCCTTGTCGAAGAATATGCGGCGCAGTTTGGGGTTGGGCTTGAGCGTCACTTTCACCACTTCCGCCTCGCCGTTGGGGTTGGAGGTGAAGTAGAGCACACGGCTGCCCGGCGCGCCCGTGGTGAGGTCGTACTCGCGGTCGTGGGTGATTGACGTCACGTTGAAACGCTTGATGTAGCTCGGTCCCGTCTTGCCGTCGCGGTAGACCACGTTGTAGATGGTGCGCTTGTCGTTCTTCTTGAAGACGGCGATGTGGATGACTTCCGCCTTGCGCTTCTCCGCCTTGGAGCGTTCGGTCTCGCCGATGAAGACCTTGTCCTGCACGTGCGTCACCTTGTAGGTGCCGTCGCGGTAGAAGAGGATGACGTCGTCGATGGCGGAGCAGTTTTCCACAAATTCGTCCTTCTTCAGTCCCGTGCCCATGAAGCCATCTACGCGGTTGATGTAGAGTTTCTCGTTGGCCTCGATGACCTTTGTGGCCTCGATGGTGTCGAAGGCGCGGAGTTCGGTGTGGCGCGGGTGCTCGTGGGCATATTTCTCGCGGATGAGGCGGAACCAGTTTGCGGTCACCTCCACCATGTTCTTCAAGTCGTTGTCGATGCGCGCCACCTCGTCCTTCATGCGGGCGATGAGCTCGTCGGCCTTGTCCTTGTTGAACTTGAGGATGCGCGCCATCTTGATTTCCATCAGGCGGAGGATGTCGTCCTTCGTGACTTCGCGGATAAATTGCGGATAGAAGGGCGTCAGGCGCTCGTCGATGTGGGCGCAGGCGGCGTCCATGTCCTTGGCTTGCTCAAACTGGCGGTCCTTGTAGATGCGCTCCTCGATGAAGATGCGTTCGAGCGAGGCGAAGTGCAGGCTCTCCATAAGCTCGCCGCGGCGGATGAGGAGCTCGCGGCGGAGCAACTCCTTCGTGTTGTCGACCGAGCGGCGGAGCACGTCGGAGACGGTCAGGAACTTGGGGCGCTTCTCGTCGATGACGCAGCAGTTTGGGGAAATGGACACCTCGCAGTCGGTGAAGGCATAGAGCGCGTCGATGGTCTTGTCTGAACTGGTGCCGGGGGTGAGGTGGACGAGGATGGCGACCTCGGCGGCGGTGTTGTCGTCGACTTTGCGTATCTTGATTTTGCCCTTTTCGTTGGCTTTGAGGATGCTGTCGATGACGCTCGACGTCGTTTTGCCGTATGGTATCTCGCGGATGATGAGCGTCTTGCTGTCGAACTTTTCTATCTTCGCCCTCACCTTGATGACGCCGCCGCGGAGGCCGTCGTTGTAGCGCGAGACGTCCACCGAGCCGCCCGTCAGGAAGTCGGGGTAGAGGTGGAACTCCTCGCCGTGTAGGTAGCTGATGGCGGCATCGCAGAGCTCGCCGAAATTGTGGGGCATGATTTTTGCTGAGAGGCCCACGGCAATACCTTCCGCGCCCTGAGCGAGAAGCAGCGGAAACTTCACCGGGAGCGAAATCGGCTCCTTGTTGCGACCGTCGTAGGAAAGCTTCCACTCCGTCGTCTTCGGATTGAAGAGGACGTCGAGCGCAAACTTTGAAAGGCGGGCCTCAATGTATCGCGGCGCGGCGGCACCGTCACCGGTGAGGATATTTCCCCAGTTGCCCTGGCAATCAATCAAAAGGTCCTTCTGACCCAACTGCACCAGTGCGTCACCTATGGAAGCGTCGCCGTGCGGGTGAAACTGCATGGCCTGCCCCACGATGTTCGCCACCTTGGAGTAGCGTCCGTCGTCGAGCCGCTTCATCGTGTGGAGGATGCGCCGTTGCACGGGTTTCAAACCGTCGCCGAGGTGAGGCACGGCACGTTCCAGAATGACATAAGAGGCATAGTCGAGGAACCAGTTCTGGTACATGCCCGTGAGCTGGTGCTTGATTTCATCGTTCGACGCGTCGACCGGTTGGTAGGAGGAATGTGCCTCTTGTTCTTCTGACATTTCTTTCGTTGAGTCGCTCATAAAATAAAAAGGTATTAGCGCGCAGCCGCGTAGTTACCGCAAAAATACAAAATTCTCGGCAAACAGCCGCAGTTCAAGCTGCAAGATTAAGTCGCTGAGCCTGGAAGTGGGAGTTATCGTGCCCGCAAAATGAAATTTCTTTTGTCCACAAATTTAGCCTTCCAGCCCCAGCAACAAGGGGAACAAACCGCCAATAACAACAAAAGCAAAAAGAGAAATGCAGAAGAAAATAAAGCCACGCGCTGTCACAGATTTGGGCACAGATTTAATTTTATTACGATTTTTCTCTCAATTAAATTTTATCAATTCAGTTTTTCTTCATAGATTTGCACCCGGACTAAAATGGCCTTAAATACTATCTGCCACAGTCAGACAGGTTCTCCCTTGTGGCACTAGGCAAGGCAAACGCGGAACGATGGATAACAATAAGGGCCTGCTGTATCAATCAGCCCAACACAAAGATGAAAAACTTGTGAGAAAGCCGACTTACACCTTATACAAGTAATACAGGAAAAGCCAAATGATGACAACAACATTTTCATGCGTCAGGTCAGGAGATTCATGAACCAGAGTTTCGGCAGCAGACCACAGCGTCCCGTCATGGCTGGTGAGACTCATAGATTAAAATAACTGGCATCATACGATAATGGCAAAAACGATACAATTCCGTACTCCGCTACAAGAAAGGGAGGCCCGACTTGTGGCAGGAATGGAGGACGAAGAACGAAAGACACAGTATGAGCTGTACGATTACTGTGCCGACTATTTTTGGAATAACTATAAAGGCGTTTTCTTTGCGGACGAGAATACGGCGGAAGAGATACTCCAGAACGCCTTTATAGTATTGTGGGAGAACATAGAAAAACATAAAATCTACACTCAGGACGGACGAGTAATGGGTAAGGACAATGAACCTCTGAAAGGCAGCATCCTCACCTACTTCATGAGCATTGCCCGAAACAAATATCTGGAATATGGGCGGGAACATCCTGTTTATGCCGACCCGGAGACAGAGCTTGGTCGCATAATAAGAGAAGAAGGATTTGCCCCCGAAGCATACATAGATATGCTATACGACTCTGGCGAGAATATGATGCTCGACATTATTGCTGATGTCATATCGCAAATGTCAAAACGGTGTAGCGAGATTCTTACCAAATTCTACTACGAGGAGAAAAATCTGGAGGTCATCCTGAATGAGGTATCCAATATAGAATCATACAATGCGCTGAAGACAAAGAAGCACAAGTGCATGGAGACTTTACGCGAGTCTGCTAGAGAAATCTATTACAGGAAGTTAAACTCATAAAATTCACGGATATGGATATTAAGTTTCAAGACAGAATTGACGACTATCTCCTTAACCGGATGAATGATGCGGACAAGGAGGCCTTCTTACAGGATGTGGAACAAGATGAGGAAAAGAAGGCACAACTTGAGTTCACGAGGAACGTGAAATACGCCATTTGCAGCCGTGAAAGCAAGGTCAAGGCTTTGGCTGATATGAGACAGCGATATGAGTATAAACACAGAGGCATAGCGGCATCACAAGAGCCTGCAAGTGCGAGAAGCAGCATGAAACACAAAACAGAAGCCTCAGTAAAAAAATCAGCGTCTAAGTCTAAAAAACTTTTGCTGTGGATTGCGGGAATTGCGGCGGTATTTGTGGTAGGTTTCTTCGCCATAAGACCAATGTTTATACTAGAGTCTTCTGTCAACTCCCAAATGGAGCGACTACGCAATTATAACGGCAATCTTGACGGAGACAAGATGAAATCCTCTCCAAGTTTCAAGGGGACTCCAAATGATAATGCACACGATGAAGACAAGCCCCTCGACAAAGTTGACGCAACGACTGCTGACACCATTGAGAATGACACCACTAAGTTCAACGAGGGAATCAAAAAAGACTAAGATAAATAGACTCTTGTGGAAGGAGTGTCAAAATTCAGGGCACATCCCGTCATTAAGAGTAATGTGCACTCTAATTTATTACTGTCCGCTAAATAATAACGGGCAGTAATATTTTTCCTCTACGCTGTGCAGATGCATCGGACTGGAGGCAAGGAGCGCCATGCTGATGCGGTCTAGCATCTTGATGAGGTGTGTCAGCGCCGATTTCAACACACCGACGCCGTTTTTCGCATGATAGAAAGGGTTACATTTCACACTCATTTTCCATAAAAGGTTGTACAAACAATATCGAATATGAGACAAGAGGAAATTGTGAATGAAATCAAGAAGAAATGCGGGAATGTAGAATATTTGGCTTCCGCAGGATGGCATTTCTCCTATAACCAGAGGCACTATATTTATATGGACGGGAAGGATGCCGACATGCTGCGTTTCTGTGTGCCGCACCTCGTCAAGACTTCGCAGTACGACGGAGATTTGCTTTCGGAAGCCATCAACGAAACTAACAGAAAGGTGAAATTCATCAAGGCTGTACTACTTGATTGCGGTAGCGTGTCGTTGAATTATGACCACAGAACGACCTCGGAGGATTCTGCCGACATTATTATCCCTCATATCATCAACGCACTTGATTTCGCCGCCAGTTTTCTGCTGGAAAAACTACAAGAACATGAAAAGGACAATGCCCATAACGCGCACGCCAAAGACACCCCTGCAGAATCTGCTGTACTGGATGAGGACTACATGAAGGAGATTCAAGTGTACCACCAGAAGGCTGACTTCTACACCAAACAGGCTTTGAGCTACGAACGTGAGGCTGAGTATTATAGTCTACAAGCGCAAGGGCTTCTCCAGAATGCCGAACACCATTCGGGGTATAAAAACGATGCGCGCTCAGACACCTATCGGCGACGCGCAAAAACTGCGACAGACAAGGCGGAGAGCTATGCCCGAAAGGCGAAGGAGGCCAAAGAGCTAGCATTGGTCTACACAAGAAAAGCCGAGAAATTACTGAATGGGCAGAATAATTGTTGTTGCAATGATTATTGTAGTCCTTTTCATAAAATGATAAACGAATAATAATAACAATAAAGGTTGTGCCCGACACGGATTAGGGTTTGCAAAAATGAATGCATTATTTCCAAAAAGACTGCCAATTCTGTTGTTGGCATTGTTGTTCTCTCTGACTGCGGCTCATACAGCAATGGCTTCCGCCAAAGCAGGTGAACTTTCTATCTATGAAGGAAAGACTGGTACAATTTCATTGGCATCAGCTTATCAGCGGACACTTAGACAAGCCACTAGCGTTACATATCAGTGGTATTCTGAAAATTCATCATATGTGGCAGTGACGGGCTCCACTAAATACTATGCCACTATCAAGGGACTTAAGGCTACCAAGTCGTGCAAGGTATATTTCAAATGCAGCTATTTTATTGACGGCTTTTTCAGAACAATGGATTTTTACTATACCGTCGAAGTTGAAGGCACTTCCGTAAAAGTCACTAGCGTGAAACTAAGCGACTCCAGCATGTCCTTAACAGAAGGCACCAAACAGTCGATTAGTGCGACTGCATATCCTACAAATGCCACCAACAGAAATGTCAACTGGTCGTCCAGTAATTCGTCTGTAGCTACATATAGCAATGGATACGTGGTAGCGAAGTCGGCAGGTACTGCCACAATCACTTGTACAGCTGCAGACGGAAGCGGTTGCTACGCCACATGCAAGGTGACAGTGAATGCCGCCCCAATATATGTCTCAAAAATAACATTAAACAAGACTTCAGATGAATTACTTGTTGGCGGTACGTCAACGCTCAAGGCTACAGTAAGTCCTACGTATGCCACAAAGAGAGATGTCAACTGGAAAAGCAGTAATACTTCGGTGGCAACCGTAAGCAATGGATTCGTCACAGCTAAATCAGTTGGAACCGCGACAATCACCTGCACAGCTGCAGACGGAAGCGGTTGCTATGCCACGTGCAAAATCACCGTCAAACCCGCTACGGTAGATCCCACTGGAGTGACTCTGGACAAGACTTCATATAAACTGCCTCTGGGTGATACGTTGCGACTTACGGCAGAGATTACCCCAAGTAATGCCACTGACAAAACTATAACTTGGACGAGCAGTGATCCTACAGTTGCAGACGTTAGCGAAGGAGTGGTAACTGCGAAAAGTGTGGGCACCGCTAATATCATCGCCACGACTTCCAATAATCATACAGCAGTGTGCGTAGTTGAGGTTTTCGAGGAAGAGACAGGAGAGGTTACCGATTGGTCGGGCAATTTCATCGTGGCTTCTAGTCATGTGGAAAACAATCCTACAAGAGACTATCCCGATAATTTTGGAATGACGATAGAAGAGGTAGATGGAATATTTTATATAACATCAATGTTGGGTGAAGACTTGACAAAATATAATAATGGTGGTTTCAAATTAAATGATAATGGAGACGGCACTGCCACTGTAGATGTCTCTTACTATAACACGCTCAGGTACACAGGTAAAAGTAATCCTATATACGTTTTCTATGTATATGACGAGACCGCAGAGGATTGGACCGATACTTGGACTTTGAAAATGAACGATGATGGAACCATTAAGCTGGGAGAATTCTATGTGGCTGCTTTCACATGGGTTGAATCAGAATCAAAATGGGGAAATGGTCAGTTGGAAGCCTTGTATTATAGTATGAATGCCAAAAAGGGAGATGCCACTGGTATATCTAAAACGGAAATCATGAAGTCTGGCATTCGCATATCAAATGGCTCTGTACTATTTGATGAGGCTGCAGATGTGACAGTCCACAAAGATAACGGCATTCTCGTTTACTCCGGCTGTACTAATCGCATAGATAATCTCCCCAAAGGAATATATGTCGTGCGTATGGGAAACCAAAGCAAGAAAATTCTTGTAAAATAAAGGATAAAGAGATAGTTACTTTTGGCATAAAAGGAACATAAACATTCAAAGCAATAATAACAAAAACAATTAGAAGTTGCGCCCGACACGGACTTAGGGCATACGATTATGAAGAAGATGTTTTTAGGCTTTGCCGTCATGATTGCAATGGTGGCTTCGGCTTCCGTTTCGGCCAACTCTCACAAGAACGAATGCGCCGCACACAACCACAAGGCATTGGCTGCGGAAGTGGACATGCAGGGAGACCATTGCACTGGTACTGTCGGCTGCGACTGCTCCGGTTTCTCCCCCATCACCAATGGGGACGAATGGCAGAAAGCATACTGCAAGCGCTGCGGACACAAGAGAAGTTGCCATAAATAAAACCATCCTGACAAGAATAATCGTCATTTTATGAGGTGGGGGCTTGACAGTTCCCACCTCTTTGGTAAAAAGACACGATTGGCAAAAAAGAACACCGATATTCCTGGCATTGATACATTCGCTCAATGCCAACATAGACATTAAAAAGAAAGAAGTATGAAAGCATTTAAGAACAACGAGACGATTGAGATACTGGGCGTATCTTTCAATGGAGTGAGAGACATCATCCGGCATGCGGTGCATAAAGAGCCGAAGGACGGTGTATATGTAGGAAGAGATTCCAAGCTCTACCCGTGTTTTGACATATACGACTTAGCCAGTGAAGATCGGTTCTTTTGGAATTTCGTATTCGCCAAAAGTCAGGAGGAACTTGACGCCAAGTTGTCTGCCTTGAATGAAAAGCGGCAGACTGGCATGAACTATATGAAGCTGACGGACGATCTCCATCCGATGGCCTATTGGGGAGGGGAGGACAATTATGATGTCTATGTGACAGAACCAGCGAGTGACGAGACGAAGTGAGGTTGCCCATTCAGAGAGCCCTCACTTTCCCGGACACGCGAAACTTAATATCAATCTGAAGCATGAAGTTCAAAGAATTATTCCACGATGTGAAGCCTGTGATAGGTATATACACCTGGGCTCACAAACAGATTCCTCCATGCTGCAGCTCGCACAACGGGATTTTGATGTATATTTGCACAACGGGATTTTCCCTCTGATTGAAAATTACTTCGGGTCGGACGATGATTGCAAAATCGTACTTGAATGGAAACCCACAGCACTAAACTGATGAGTGTAAGGGGAATTTATAAGACAAATCAAACAAAAAAAATTAAGACAACATGAAGAGAATAATGCTGTGGCTGGACCTTATCGTCTGCTCACTTTGGGTGTTGGCAGTGCTGGGTACACGGTTGGGATTGAACCCTTTGGGGTATTTCCTGGTAATGATGATTATTGTGTTGCGCCTGGCTTACAGGTTTTCGATGGACAGGCGCGAGAAGCGCTCGTGGCTGCTGGTAGTCGGGATTTTAGGTATTTCGTTTATTATCTTATATGGTGACAGTGACATTGGGCGCTTCACGTTGGCAAGGTACGTGTTTTATGTGCTGAATCTGGAGTACGACTATATCGCGTACATGGCCGTCGGGCTTCTCTTTACGGCGTGGATATGGCTGTTGCCACTTGTGGAATACCCAATTCTGCTGTTCAGAAAGAAGTTGTCGCGCACGGACTTGAAGTGGAAAGACTTGCTGGGCAGGATTCTCTGGCACGACCGCAAGGCTAAGACCTATTCGGCACTGATGCTCGTGTGCCTTACGACGCTCTACTCCGGACTCACCATGGACGCCAAACTTTGCCGCACGGTGTGCCTCGTCGCACCGGCTTTCAGCTACTGGCTGCTGTGCCGATACTATGGTGCCAAGGCCGAAAAGGTGTGGGTCATGGTGCTGGGATTAGTCTTTTTCTACTACGCACAGATGTTTGGAGGCATCGTGCGCATAGCGATGCTCGCCGTCAGCTTCGTGCTGGCCACATACACCATCTGCCGGTTGTATAAGGCGACGCGCGACCACCTTCTCCTCGTCATGTCCATCCTCTATTTGGGCATTCTGCAGCCGTCCATGGCCATTGGCCACAACCAATACACGTGCCTCAACTACGGTCGCTCCGGACATTATTCGCATATGGTCTACAACGGCGTTTTCTACATCGAGGACCAGTCGGGCGAACTTCTCGGGCTCAGAGACCGCTACGGACTGCTCATCAAGCCCGAGTACGAAAGCATCAATGTCCATGAGGGCAGGCGCTGGTATACCGAAGTGGAACTGCGCCGCAACGGATTCTACGTCATCTACGACATCATGGGCAACAGGATTATCAAGTCCAACGACATCGACGAGCCACTTCAGAAGGAGGTCTGCGACGTATTGAAGAACCACTTCGAGACCTTCGGGTCTGAATACGACGACAGGTGCGAAGCCGAGATAACAGAACTCTCCACCGGAAAGGTTTTGGCTGACGTCAAACTCGGTATGTACGGGCTTCCGCACTATGCGTATAGAGTTGAGGATGCTCTGCCCGCCGACACTGCGCAACTCAAATCGGGCGAAACAAGGAGCGACTCCGTACAATTTCAGTACTCGCACAAATACACATTGAGCTACGTGCAGAACCTGCCGAACGACTCTGCCGCCGTCTACCGCGTCAGAATCAGACTTGCCACAGACTCGTGTCCGTCCAAGGAAAGTCTCACTGACATGGTTTCCCAAATTGCCAACGGCGAATACATGAATGGCATAAAATAGGAAAAAGCGGCGGGAGTCCTCCGTCGCCGAGACTAAATTCAACAGAAAAACCGCCTGTCCTTCACGCATCACGCGCTGGGGCAGGCGGTTCTCATATACTCAATTCAAAAAAAGTTCAGCGTCCAGTGGCTTGCAGGTATTCCACCGTGCGGATGCGGTAGTCGGCACAGGTTTCGGCGTACTTGTCGCGGCTCTGCTGGTAGAGCGTCTGCGCGTTGAGCAAGTCGGTCATTGTGGTGGTGCCCGCCTTGTAGTAGTCGTTGTAGAGGCGCAGGTTTTCGGTGGACTGCTCAATTGCCTGGCGTGCCAGCGCCACCTGTTTGTAGGCATCGGTGACGTCGTTCCACGCTTTCTGCATGCGGATGACGAGCAGTTCGGAGTTGTCCGTGAGGTCGTTCTCCGCGTTCCAGACTTTGAGTTTCTGCTTCTTCAGTTCGTGGCTGCCGCCCCACCAGCCCGATATGGGGATGGAGACCGAGGCGAAGACCATGCCGAAGGAGCGGTCGTTGTCCATAAGGTTATGGTAGGTGTAGCCCGCGCCGATACCTACTGTGGGCAGTTGTTTGCCAAGCGTGAGCTTCTTTTGCAGTTTGGTCGCCTCCACGTTCTTCTGCAACAGGCGGTACTCGGGCGTGCCGGGCAGCGCCTCATCTGGCGACACGAAGAGCCCTTGCGGCGCCTGCGGCATTACGTCGGGACTGACCCCAGAGGCAAGGTCGAAGTCGGTGTTTTCCACGCCGATGTACTGCGCCAGGAGCAGGCGGCTCACGTTGATGCCGTTTTGCAGGGTGAGGCGCGTGCTCGCCGTTTCGTTGCGCTTGAGCTGCACTTGCAAGAGGTCGTTGCGGGTGGATACTCCTGCCGTGACGGCGGCCTCAACGTCGCTGCAGAGGCGTTGCAGCATCGAGTCTACGGCTTCCACCGTGCGGAGCTTCTCCTCGAGCGTCACCACCTGCCAGAAGTACTGCTCGGCGGTGAGTTCCACGTTGTTCTCCGCCTGTTCCGCCTGAATTTGGCTCACGTCGACGCCCACTTGCGCCAACTTGTTGCCGTTCACGATTTGGCCGCCGGCGAAAACGGGCTGCACTGCCGTCACGCTGCCGACGACGCCGTTCTTCAGCATCGACAGCGCCATGCCCTCGCCGAGCACCATGCGTGCCGTTCCCTTGTCGGCGTTGAAGCCCATGCCCGTGGCACTGACGGTGGGGAAGTAGTTGGTGAAGGCGGCGCGGCGCGTCTGTTCGGCGGCGTCGACGTCGTTCTTGGCGTTCTTGATACTGGCGTTGTGCTCCAGCGCCATTTGGCGGCAGTCATCCGCCGTGAGGGTGAGGCGTTGCGCCCCCGAGGGGAGGCAGGCGGCTGCGCCGAGGGCGCACACCGCGAGCCATTTATAGGAAGTCTTCATGTCGTTCTTTTTTGTGTGAGTTGAAAAAACATTTTTCATTCTTTCTCCAGCCGTTCAGAAGCCTCCCGGCGACGGGTTGAACCGCTCATGATGAGCCAGTAGGCCACGGGGAGGATGGTGAGGATAAACACCATCGTGATGAGTGTGCCGTAGCAGATGACCGTGCCCATAGGCATCCACAGTCCGCTGCCGCCAAGAATCATCGGGATGACACCCATAGAGGCAGCAGCCGAAGTGAGAACGATGGGACGCATACGGCGCTGGGCGGAGTGGAAGATAGCCTCGTGGGCAGTCATGTGTTCTTCGGTGCGGAGCTCTTCGGCGTAGTCGAACATGATAATGCCGTTTCGCACGAGGATACCCATGAGGCTGATGACGCCGAGGATGGACGTCACGCTGAGGTCTACGCCCTGTATGAGCACACCGGCGGCAGCGCCGAAGAGGCAGAGCAACAGACTGCTGAGCATCAGGACGGACGTGCTGATTTTGTGGAAGTGCCACAGCAGGATGAAGAAGATGATGACCACGGCAATGGCAAGTCCCAGTGCAATGCGCGGCGTCTCCTCCATACTTTCGTCAGCCTCACCGCCGTAGGTGAGCTTCACGCCGTGGGGCATGGTCAGTTGCTCCAGTTGCTTCTGCACCTCAGCCGTTTTCCACATCACGTTGAGCCCTTTCTCCACCTCTGCCGAGACAGTGATGGTACGGACGCCGTTGCGGCGGACGATTTGTCCGTCTTTCCATACGGGTTCCACTGTGGCAATCTGGCGCAGGGGCACTGACGAGAGGCCGCCCAGCACGGGCACCGGTTCGTTCATGATGTCGGCGGCGGTGGCAGAGTCGGCGTGCGTACTCTTGAGCACCACGTTGGTGTCGTAGTCGCCGTCCCACACCGTGCCCACGGGAATACCCGCGCCGTAGCGCATCGCCATGGTGAGCTCCAGCCCCGTATTAGTGACACCCAGGCGACTGGCGGCGTCCTCGTCGAGCGTCACGCGGGTGGCAGCGAGCGGTTCGTTGAAGTCTGTGCGCACCAGGTAGAGTCCCGGTGTGGCGCGCAGGATGGCAGCCACGCTGTCGGCTTCACGCTTCAGAAGGTTCATGTCCTGCCCGCTCAGGCGCACCTCAATGGGGTTGGTGGCTTGGCTGTAGCCCAACTGCTTGAAGCGGACGAAGGCCTCGGGATAGAATTCGGCGTACTTCAACGTGTATTCCTCGAGCAGTTCTTCGGTGGCTTCGTCGCCCGTGGTGTTGACGATGAACTGCGCATAGTTGGTGCCGCCAAGCTGCGGGGCATACGACGTCTGGAAACGCGGCGACGACGTGCCCTTGAAGGAGGCGATGGAAACAATGCGGTCGTCCTGGCGCAAAAGGTGCTCCAGACTGTCTGCCACGAGGGCGGTCTTCTCGAGCGAAGTGCCCGTCGGCAGCGTAATTTCCACGGCAAACTGGTCACGTTCTGCCGTAGGCATCAGGCGTTGTGGCAGGCGCGTGAAGAGCCAGCCGCCCAGCACGACGGAGAGCACGCCCAACAGGATGGTAGTGCGCGGCCACTTGAAGCAGAGTGCAATGAGCCAGTTGTAGAAGCGCTGCATCAGGTCGAGGAACGACACGCGCTTGGTGCCGTCCTTGCGCAGTTTCTCGCCGATGGGCTTGCGGATGAAGTAGAACTGCAGGAAGGGCACGAGCAGTTCTGCCACGAGCAGCGAAATGAAAAGCACCAGCGTAATCGCCCAGGGGAAGCTGCTCAGGAAGTCGCGGAACATACCCGTCATCGTTATGAGGAAGGGGAAGAACGTGATGCTGATGGCGAGCGTGGCGGAGAAAATCGACTTGAAGAAGTGGGTGGCACTCTCAATCGAGGCGTGCCAGCGCGACTGCCCTTCGGCAAGTTTCTCCACATAACTGTCGATGATGACGATGGAGTTGTCCACAATCATACCCAGCGTCACGATGAGCGCCGCGAGCGTCACGGTGTTCAGTTCGATGCCAAAAGCGTGGAACAGGCCGAGCGAGATGAAAATACTGATAGGAATGGTGGATGCCGCCACAAGTGCCACCCTCAGCGGCAGCAGCAGGATGACCACCAGCACCACCGCGCCGATGGCAATCATCAGTTCGTGGATGAAGTTGGAGATGCTGTCGTCCACCACCTTGCTCTGGTCCGTAATCTTGAAGAGCTTCACGTCCTGCGGCAGCGACTGTTCGTAGGCGTCCATTTTTGCCTTCACGTCCTCGCCCATCTTGACGATGTTCTTGCCCTTCTTCATTTCGATGCTGAGCAACAGGCAGCGCTTGCCGTTGTTGGTGATGTACGAATCGGGGGCGGGGTATTCGCGCTTCACGTCAGCCACGTCCTTGAGCCGCACCACGTTTCCGGCAGCGTCGGCATAGACAATCATCTCCTCCACGTCGCGCACCGAGTTCATGGAGCGCGTCACGTAGACGGGCGAGGTGTAGTCCTCGCTCTTGATGCGGCCCGCCGTCGTCGTGAAGCCTTTCGAGAAGAGGTTGAGCGCCAGCGTCTGGTCGGTGATGCCGTAATGCTTGAGCCGCTCGTTGTCAATGTTCACCGAAATCTGCTCCTTCTGCATGCCGTAGACCGTCATGCGACCCACGCTCTCAATGGTGCGCAGTTCGTCGAGCAGACCGTCCATGTAGTCGTTCAGTTCGCGGTAGGTCTTGTCGCGGCTCTCCATCGTCACCAGCAGGGCCGACGTGTCGCCGAAGTCGTCCTTCACCATGAGCGCCAGCACGCCCTTGGGCAGCTGCGCCTTGAACTCGTTGACGCCGTGCTTGAACTTGCTCCAGAACTCGTCCTTGTTGGTCAGGTCGTCGTTCAGTTCCACCTGAATGATGCACATACCGTCCTGGCTGCGCGAGAAGGTTTTCTTCTTCTTCACCTCCTTGTAGCTGAAGATGTAGTTCTCCAGCGGTTTCGTCACCTGTTCCTCAATCTCCTCCGCCGTAGCACCCGGGTAGGCCGCAATGACAAGGCCCTGGCGCACGGTGAAGTCGGGGAATTCATTCTTGTTCATCTCGCCCAAGCTGTAGACGCCGTAGGCGATGAGGCAACACGCAATCAGCATCACGATTTGCCGGTAGTGCATGGCCCATTCCACGAGGTTTCGCTTCTTATTTTTCATATAAATCGTAGGCTTGCTTTAGTCCTTTTTGTTATTATGAATAGCGTGTGGCGTCAGCCCTCCACAGCCATGCCCTCGCTCACTTTCTGCCAGCCCTCGGTGATGACAGCGTCGCCGGCGGCCAGTCCGCTGCTCACCACCACGCCGCGCGCCGTCTGTTCGCCGATGGTCACGTAGCGCTTCACGGCCTTGCCGCCCACGTTCAGCCACACAAACGTGCGGTTGTCGCTGTCGAGGAGTACGACGTGGCTCGGCAGCACGATGGCCTGCTGGCTGGCGGCTTCGCCCAGAAACGCGTTGCACACCATGCCCGGCAGCAGCTCGTTTTGCGGATTGGCGACAGCCACTTTCACGTCGTAGGAACGCGAGAGCGCGTTGGCCTCCACGCCTTTTTCTGCCACAGTGCCTTCAAACTTCTTGCCACCAAGTGCCTGCACCGTAATGGCCACTTTGTCGCCTTTTCGGACACTGGCTATTTCCGTTTCAGGCACAGCTATCTTCACTTTCACCTGTCCTATTTTCACCAGTTTCAGCACGGGCACGCCGGGCATGGCGTTCTGCCCCACCTCCACCAGCTTCTGTGCCACAAATCCGCCGAAGGGCGCGTAGAGTTTGCAGTCGTTCAGTCCCTTGCGGGCAATTTGTTCGGCAGCGACAGCCTGCTTGAGCTTGCTCTGCACCTCAATCCACTGGATTTCGGGCAGGCTTCCCGCGTCGTGCAGCTGCTTCATACGGGCGTAGGCGTCCTCGGCCTGCTCGCGGGTGGCAAGCGCACCGTCGTAGGCGTTCTGCGCCGTCACGGGGTCAACCTCTGCGAGCAGTGCACCCTGCGCCACCATCTGCCCTTCGCTCACATATATTTTACTGACTGTGCCCGCTGTGGCAAAACTCAGCGACGCGCCGTTCTCTTCCTCTACCGTCCCCGAAAAGCCCTGACCGCCGTCAAGCGTCGTGGCGGCCACCTTTTCAGTGACAACTTTCACCGGTCCGCGCTCGGCAGACTTCACGTCCTGCTTGCAGCCCGTCAGCAATCCGACGCACACCAGCAGGGAGAGGGACAAAAACATTCTTCTTTTCATTGCTTGTGATATTTTTGGTTCTAATTTTCGACTGCAAAATTGAGGATTTATCAGCCACACATAGTGTTCAATTTTTCTCCCATCGCCCTACAAAATGCCATATCACCAGTAACACAAGAAGTTTATGCCACTTATACTGTTATTTTTACTACCTTTGCAGCGATAAATTTGGCCACTTTTGCACCAAAATCTTTTGCAACATGAAGAAAAATCAGACAACACCACGCATCAATCTGGACTCCGTACGCTCACACGCGGAGGCCACCTACATGGACAACGACATGCTCATCATCGACGGCCTCCGCGACCTCTACATGGAGGAGAGCCTTCAGCTCGACATGATTGTGGCGCTCGTATGCACGCAGGGACGCCTCCAGCTCGACATCAACGGCCAGACGTTCCACGCCGATGTCAACGACCTCGTAGTCTGCCCGCCAAACGTCTTCGTCAGCAACTACATGGTCAGCCCCGATTTCGACTCCAAAATCATCTGTCTCTCCTACAGCGCCCTCCAGCGCCTGCTACACGTCAACAAGGAGGTGTGGGACATGATGCTCTTCTTGGCACGCCACCCCGTCTACCACCTCGACGAAGACCACCAGGTGTTGCTCCAGGAATACTACTCCCTCGTGCAGTCGAAACTCTCATTGCCCCAGACCAACTACCGCAACGAGGTGATGCAGGCACTCTTCCAGGCCGTGTTCTACGAAGTGTGCGCCATCATCGCGCCACAGATGCGCGCCGAAACGGGCGTGGAGAACGTCCGGATGCGTCAGGGCGACTTGCTCATGAAGCGCTTCGTCAAGCTCCTCAGCGACAGTCAGGGACGTGAGCGCAGCGTCACCTATTTTGCCGAACAGCTCTGCGTCACGCCCAAGTACCTCTCCATGTCGTGCAAGACCTCGAGCGGCAAGACGGCGCTGCAATGGATTCACGAATACACGCTCGAGGTCATTCTCCAGCAACTCAAGTACTCCGAGCGCACGGTGAAGGAAATCTCCGACGACCTCGGCTTCTCCAACATTTCTTTCTTCGGCAAATTCGTCAAGGGCCACATCGGCGTTTCGCCCACCGAATACCGCCGCCAGCTTGCCGCCGCCAGCACAACGGCAGCAGGGGAATAAACGCACGCATTGCCGCCCGCCTCTGAACGCGGCAAAACCATCGGCTCCGCCTCCTGCCCAAGGGAAACGGGGCCGATGGTTTTCTATACCTTATTATATATACGCGTACGCGCGCGGGAGGGCGGGCACGCCAAAGGCGCACTGGCATTTACGGTGGAGGGCTTGGGTTTCGCACACCGAACTGAAGGGCAACGGCGAGTGGAAGCTACCCCATTGCCGCCCGCAACAGTGCTTCCCACTGCTCCCTCCGTCCACCCCGAGCCTTGTCCAGAAAAAATGCGATTTTTGTCAGCATCTTAAATCACTGAGCAACAGTCTTTTAAAAATACGCCAGAGGTGCCGTAAAAAAGTCCTGAGCTAATTTAAATTAGTCCTGAGGTTTTGAAAATTAGTCCTGAGCATTCTATGTCTCCAACCAAGCTTTTGCCAGCTTT
>JAUNOO010000028.1 GCA_030531095.1 Bacteroidales bacterium | reverse complement strand
CTGTAGCTTTGATAAATACCTCACAAACAAGATGTTGAGCGCAGACTCTCCGACGCTACCACCGCGCTGTAGCGGGCGCGAATCGGATTCACTAAATCTTGATACAGATAGTCCTATAAAAATTGGGCTCATAGCCCATTTTGTGCCAATAATTTGCACGAGGACAACAGGTATATCCTTCCCAAATTTAATCTGCAAGGCGACTCGCCTATCCTTTTCCGCCCCGCTCTGGCACTTCACCAGGGCGGGGCGCTGCTATGTTTATAAGAATTAGCTGTTTTCGGGCTCTGGAAGGGAAACAGACAAATGTTGTTCGGTGTTTACTAAAAAATAATATCCACGTGGCGGAAATTGCTACATAAAGATTTGCACATATATAAAAATTAGATTACTTTTGCGCCATATTTAGAGAAAAAATCCCCACTCCGCCCCGATAACCCCACGGGGCGGGCTTTTGAAATCACACACAATAACACAATTATAGAAAATGAAAGGTAGAAACACCCTTACCCAGCTCTCCAAATTGTGCCTTGCCTTGACGTTCTGCCTGCCGCTCGCCGGATGCGTGGACGACAGCTACAATTTGGACAACGACATCGACCTGACTATGGGGCTCGGCGCCAAAGGCCTTCAGCTCAAATTGGGCTCGACCGAAAAAATCATGCTTGCAGACATTCTGGAAGTGGACGACAACCTGAAGACCGACGCTTCAAACCTCTACTACCTCGTAGAAAGCGGCGAATCGGAATCGGACTTCACCATCAACTCGGTGAGCGCCTACATCAACAAGTCGCTCCTTACGCCTGAACAGGAAATACTCAACTACTCCACTATCGCCAGTGCCACGGGCTTGTCGATTTCGAGCATTCCCATCTCGGCTGGCTTCGAATACACGCCGGGTGAGATGGTCATCGCCAAGGACAACATCGACATCACCTTCGAGAACGTGGGCGACGAAATCAAACAAATCACATCGGTGAAGCCGGTGGACGGCACGTCATTCAAGCTCTACCTCAGCTTGGAGCAGAACGGCACTGACTTCGCCTTCAAAAACGTGGAAGGCCTCAAAATCACCTTCCCCGACTACCTCAAGCTCACCAATCCTACGGGCGGCACCATCACCGACAACGTCTTCACCATCAACGACATGACGAACCTCAACTCCAACGGCCTCTACATTGGCGAGGCTGTCGTGTCGAGCGTGTACCTCGGCGAGGACGGCATCGTCACGAACAACACGCTGACGCTGGAAGACGCGAGCGTCACGATGAGCGGTACGTTCACGCTGACGACGCTTTCGGATTTTGCGTTCGATGAGGGCGACGTGGTGACGCTCCACCTGACTATCTTCGTGGGCGAGTTCGCCGACGACAAGACCCAAATCAGCATCGACAACGTGACGGGACGCTTCGACCCCGAAGTGGACCCCGAAATCTCCAATATCACCGTGATGGAGAACCTGCCCGACTTCTTGCAGGACGACGACGTGACGGTGGCGGTGGCCAACCCCACGCTGAAACTCTTTGCCGACATGAGGGACATTCCTGCCGCCTTCAACCTGAGCGCCAGCCTCATTTCGCACAAGGACAACAACGCCATCGCTACCGTAAACCTGCCCGAAAGCGGCGCGGTGACTATGGCTGCCAACAGCTACAACACGACCTACTTCTACCAGGACGCTGCCGCAGGCCCCTACGACCCCGAGGGCGTAGTAAGCGGTGCGACGCTGGCACAGGTGGACAACATTTCGAGTCTCATCTCCACGCTGCCCGACTATATCGAAGTGGACCTCGGCGACGACCGAATCACGATTGTCGACGAAGACTTCACGGTGGAAATGGACCGCACCTACCGCACGTCGCTGGGCTACGACCTCTATGTGCCTTTCGCCTTCGAGAACGGACTGAAGATTGTCTACACCGACTCGGTGTCGGACATGAACGAGGACCTGAAGGACTATGAGGCTGAGGGCATCATCGTGACGGCCACGATTTTCAACACGATTCCACTGGAACTCGTGGCAAGCGCTGTGGCTGTGGACGTGGACGGCAATGTCCTCCCCGGCATTACCATCACGCCGGCGACGGTAGCTCCCGCCAAGGCGGCCGAGGCTTATGCCAGCGAGGCTGAAATCATCGCCAACGGCGTAAACACGGACGTTGAACTGACCATGACGCTCGCCGACCCCTCCGACCTTAAACTGCTCGACAAACTGCGCCTGACGATTGCCGCCGAGAGCGTACAGACCAACGGCGAAAACGGCATCCTCTCTTCGCAGCAATACTTGCAGGTGAACGACATGCGCCTCAAGCTCACGGGCAACATCGTGGCCAACTTCAACTAAGCTGTTCCATCCCTCTAACAACGACTGTCAACAATGAAAAATATCAGCAAAAAGATAGTGCTCGGCCTCCTTACGGCCGCCGCCATTGCTCCCGCTGCGGGACAGGAATTGCGTACGTCCTATTTCATGCAGACTAGCAACTTCCGCCACCAGATGAACCCGGCTCTGCTCGACTCGGCCTACTTCTCGATTCCCTTCCTCGGCAACATCAACTTCGGCACGACGGGTAACATCGGTCTGGCCGACTTCGTCTTCCCGCTCTCGGGCAGCACGGAATACACCCACACCACCTTCATGAGCCCCACGGTGAGTGCCGACGAGTTCCTCAGCGGACTCCACGACAAGAACCGCGCGGACATCTACTACAACTGGAACATCTTCTCGGTGGGCTTCCGCGCCTTCGGCGGTGTGAACCTCGTGGAGATGAACCTCCGCTCCAACACCAACATCAGCCTGCCCTACGAACTCTTTGAATTTGCCAAAACGGCAGGCGCCAAGGAGCAGTACGACCTGAGCGACATCGGCGTCCGGTCGCAAAACTACATGGAAGTGGCACTGGGTCACACCCGCGCCATCAACGACAAGCTGACGGTGGGCGCAAAGCTCAAGCTCCTCTTCGGCCTCGCCTATGCCGACTTCAGCGTCGACCAGCTCAACCTCACGATGAATGGCGACCAGTGGCGCATTCAGGGCAACGCCCAACTCAAGATGGCTGCCCTGAACAGCTCCTTCAGCTACGAGACGGAGGACAAAAACTCCGACGACGGCCGCCAGCGCGTGGACGGACTTGACGACACGACGTTCGGCATGCCGGGCTTCGGTCTCGCCTTCGACTTCGGCGCCACCTACAAGCTGACCGAAGACCTGACTCTGAGCGCGGGCCTCACCGACCTCGGCTTCATCTCGTGGAGCAACGTACTGGCAGCCTCCTCAATGGGCGACTACACCTTCGACGGCTTCGACAACATCTACACTGGCGGCACGGACGACGGCACCAACAAGCTGGGCGACCAGTTTGACGCCCTCGGCGACGACTTGGAAGACATGTTCGCCGTCTACGACGACGGCAAAACCAGCCACTCGCAGGCCCTCGCCGCCACGCTCAACATCGGTGCGGAATACACCCTGCCCGTCTATCGCCCCCTCCGCTTCGGCTTCCTCTACACGAGCCGCATCAGCGGAATCTACTCCTACCACCAAGCCATGCTTTCCGCCAACGTCCGCCCGCTGAAGTGGGTGGAAGCCTCCCTCAACACGGCAGTGTCGAGCACTGGCTGGACACTGGGCGCCATGCTGAGCCTCAAGGCCAAGCACTTCAACATCTACCTGGCCTCCGACCGCTTCCTCGGCAAAGTGTCGAGCGAGTTTATCCCTCTCCACAACCTCAACTCGAGCATCAACTTCGGTATGACGATTCCGCTCTAAGCGCAGAATCCAAACACATATACAAGAAAACAGCGCAGACTCGAAAGAGTTTGCGCTGTTTTCTTTTGCGTCTGTCTGAGTTTTGGGGTCTGGAGAAGGATTTTTATGTGAAGCGTTGAAAAATTTGGGAACCTCGGGGCAGAGAGTTGAAAAGCACAAGTGAACGGGATGAAAAATGGCGTGGACGGGAAAAATGTGACGGAAAAATTCGCGGAAAAAACCGCTGAGAACGCCCTAGTATAGGGCGGTTTGCGAAAATTTGTCCCCAAATTATTTGGCAAAAAAGTTTTCTGTTTTTATCTTTGTAGCGTACTGAAAAAGATTTAGTCCCCCACTGCGGACTATGCCATCGAACCTGTCCCCCACTCAGGTGATGCGCCTACTCTCATGCCACTCGGCTGCTTTGTTCCCCCACTGACAAAGAAAGACCGGAGTTGGCCAGCATGAAAAACGCGGCTACGTGCCGCCCTACTTTGTCCACTATGCCGTCGCCGTGGAGTCTCCCCACTTATCCACGCCCGTTGCATACGCTGCGACGTGATTCGTGGATTTATGATTCGGTCAGTTCGGCGTTGTGATTCGCGCCGGCAGCCGTTTTGCACAAAGACTAATTTATAAACCAAAAATTACAATCATGAAAAGAACATCTACGTTTCTTTTGTCCCTGCTCTTAGGATTGGGCGGGGTTACCACTGCATCGGCGCAGGCGCTTATCCCAGCAGCGTCTGACGACACGAACGAGTACGTGTACTATGTGAAGTGCGCGGGTAGCAACAATGGCTACTTCCTTTCAAAGAATAATTATTACGGAAGTGGTTATGCCTTAACTTACTACGAAGAAGCCGAAGCGGGCGACTCTTTGTGTATGGAGTCTGCCTCAACGGCATCGTCCACTTGTCTGATCGTAAAGTTGGTGGCATCGGATACTGGCGATGGCAGCTACAACATCTACACCACAAACTTGACCACGAATCTTCAGATTGGCTATAATACAGAAACTCCATCTTCTGGTGCCTATATCGGTTACTATGAAGAGGGACAAGCTACGTATGGCGATTGGTTTATCCAGTACAATGTGACTGAAAATACTATCAATGGGTATACGCCTTACTACAACGTCGTTGCAAGTGGTGCAACGAGACTTAGTTGGAACCGTTATACATCAGGTAATAATGCAGTTCGGCTTTATAGTATAGATCATACAGACTCCCACTGGAACTTTATTCCCGCCAACCTCGCAACTTTACAGAAGGCCTGTGACGATATAGAGGCAGCCATTGAAACCATCATTCCGCCGTATGGTTTTACTTTCAGTTCAGACTTAACTGCACTGCAATCAGCCATCACAACAGCCAGAGACAATGACTATTCTTACGAAAATGCAATTGCTTTGCTGGATGCTTATGGTGATTATCTGACTGATTACATATTCGACTCTACGATCTTGACGGACGGTTACTACAAAATTGTCAGCAAGGCGACGAGCCGCTATGAGTATCTGTTCAACGACGACTTCTATAGCAGTAACACAAGCAAGTACACGTTGCTGTCCAATACTGAGGTGACGACGAACAATGGTATATGGAAATTGACGTTCACCACCAACTCCGACGACGAAACGATTATGGACGTGGCTGTCCTGAACGGTCAGGGCACTGGCGTGAGAACCACTAGCAATTACCACACAACGCTCAACATTGACCTTGACGACGCTGCGTCAACGGCGGACGGTTATTTCTATTTTACTCAGGGTATAAATTGTACGAACTCGGGCTATGTTGGCGATTACCTCAGAATTGTAAACTGGACGGCGGGTGGAGCCTCGAAGTCCGACAACCGCTGGCAATTGGTAAAAGTGGATGTGTCGAACGAAAACGTTTATACGGTGACGGCTTCTGGACTTGATGATGCCACGGCTAGCAGTGCGTATGTGACATATACTCACGACGATGTGACAGAAAATGCCTACGCTGGTGGATTCTTCATTTCTTCCTCAACTCCGACCGTTGACAATATGACTGCATCTTCAGTTGCTGGTTATGACGTTGAAAATATAACGGTTTCCGACAATGAAATTGTAGTGACATACACCCAAAGTAGCGCCTCGCTTTACGCTGCTATCCAAGAGGTAATAACTTCTGCAGAGGCTCTTCTTGCATACGATGGCGTAGGCTATCCTACTGATGCGGAGCGTGAAACCTTGCAGGCTGCTATTAGCGAAGCCAGAGGCTATGATGACACGAATGCGACGACAACAGCCTTGACAGCCATCCAGACGGCCTACAATACCTATTACACTACGACGGAAGTGAAAATGCCAGAGGACGGCAAGGCCTATACTTTCACATTCCAAACGATGGCTGGTACTGAATACTTGCTGTATAACAACGCGGGCACTTATGCCACGATGGATGCAAGCACTGCAAGCGAGAGTGATATCTTGAGTGCTACACTTATCTGTCGCGTAATCGATGCAGATGCAGGCACTTTTGCCTTCGTCAACAACTCAGGTAATTTCCTCGTACTGATTAATAGCAGTTCAGACGGCTATGACGACAATGATGGAAATGCTGCCGAGTATGCCTCTACATATTGTGATTTGACTCTTGCCAAACTTGTCAGTGGAATGAACACTTACACCGCATCTGGTTATGATGATGAGCTCTTTGGCTGTTTCTATGTAAGAGGTAAACGTAGCGGTGGTGACACCCGAACCTTCATTATTAGTAGTAGTGGCTCATTTAATACTTCGGGCAGTCCCTATTTCAATTCTAGCTATACATCTGCCATATTCATCGAAGAAGTCAGCTACCCCAACACTGTGACGCTGAACTCTACGGAGGGCATGAACGATGCAACAATGTCGGATGCAGGCGTTAACTACATTGGTACATTCAGCGCGCCGTTCGCTACGGTACTTCCTGACGGTGTGAGTGCATATTATGTGTCGGCTGCTGCTGACGGCGTTGCCACGGTTACTGCATTGGGCACAGGTGCTGTTCCTGCCAATACGGGTGTGCTGCTCACAAGTGCTGACCAGACTTCAGCCTTGATGGTTCCGGTAACAAACGAATCGGTTGCCGCAATGGGCACAAATCTGCTTGGCAATTCTGCTGGTGCTGATTTGGCGATAGAAAGTAATTCCGACAAATACATTCTCACGAAAAACGCAGATGGTAAGATTGCATTCTATCTGTCGGGTGCCGGAACGCTGAGCATGAACAAGGCCTATCTCGACCTCTCTTCCTCTACGAGCAGTGCCAACAGCTTGGTGCTGAACTTCGGCGGTACGGCCACGTCTATTGAAGGCGTTGAGGCTACTGAGGCTGAGACTGACAAGGTGATTTACGACCTCTCGGGTCGCTCCGTGAAGAACGCCCAGAAGGGTCTCTACATTGTGAACGGCAAGAAGGTCATCGTGAAGTGAGACCGCACAACTGATTTGTTCAACACTCTAAAATACGAAATTCACAATGAAGAAAAAATATATTTCTCCCACGTCGGAGACCATCAATCTGATTGCTGAGCAGATGCTAGCGTTGTCTGTTGTAACAGGTGAAACAGTAGACCCCAATACTTCTTGGTCAAACAAGAAGAGCGGCTGGAACAGCGACGACTGGAGCACCAGTGCTGCTGACGAAGAATGACCCTCCGCGCCTGGCACGCGTTGAGTGAACGACACGGCGCGTGCTGGGGGCGTGACTCTCACATATTGATTTGGATTTGAATTGTTGTACTACTGAAATTGAAATGTAATTTCTTCTCAAGTACTTTAGCAGCCCGTTCGAAGTGATTCGCGCGGGCTGTGCTTTTTGTGTCTGACGGGGAAGGGCGGGACAACGTGAAGCGGCGGCAAAAAAAACACCTACGCTCCGCCGCGCAATTGCCGTTCTATCTCCCACATCACGATGCCTGCCGAGACGGAGACGTTGAGGGAGTGCTTCGTGCCGTACTGGGGAATTTCGAGGGCGGCGTCGGCGGCGTCGACCACGTCCTGGCGCACACCCTTCACCTCATTGCCCAGAACGAGGGCGTAGCGGCGGCCGGGAACGGCGCGGAAGGTGTCGAGTTGCAAGCTGCCTTCCACCTGCTCCACGGCGACCACCTCGTAGCCGTCTTCCTGAAGGCGGTGCACGGCGTCGAGGGTGTCGGCAAAGTAGGTCCACGCCACGCTGTCCTCCGCCCCGAGCGCCGTCTTGTGAATTTCGGCGGCAGGCGGGCAGGCGGTGATGCCGCACAAGTAAAGCCCTTCCAGACGGAAGGCGTCAGCGGTGCGGAACACGGAACCGACGTTGTGGAGGCTGCGGATGTTGTCGAGCACGACGATGACTGGGAGTTTATCTGCCTGCCGATAGGTCTCGACGTCCATACGGCAGAGTTCTTCAACGGTGAGTTTTCGCATAAAGATGTATGAGCGGCGCGGAAAGGTGCGCGGCGGGTCAGACGTATTGTTTCAGTTCGCGCTGGCCGCGGAGTACGGCGAGGGCGTTGAGGGCGAGGGCCTGCATTTCGTCTTCGCCGGGATAGACGTGGACGGGGCCGAGAAAACTAATGCGTCGGCGCAGGCGTGAGGTGATATAGTCGGAGTGTGCCATGCCGCCCGTGATGAGGATGGCGTCAATTTTGCCGCAAAGCACTGCACCCTCGGCGGCAATGCACTTCGCCGTCTGGTAAATCATGGCGTCGAGGAGCAGTTCGGCGCGCTTGTCGCCCCCTTCGATGCGGCGGATGACGTCGCGCACGTCCGTTGTGCCGAGATGTGCGGCAAGTCCGCCTTGTCCCGAAATCTGTTTGAGCAGTTCGTCCTCGGTGTAGCGTCCGCTGAAGCACAGGCGCACCAGATCGGCAGGAGGCAGCGAACCGGCGCGCTCGGGCGAGAAGGGACCTTCGCCGTCGAGCCCGTTGTTGGCGTCCACCGCGCGCCCCTTGGCATGCGCAGCCACCGAGATGCCGCCGCCAAGGTGGCAGATGATGAGGTTGAGGTCTTCGTAGCGTTGGCCGTTTTCGCGGGCGAAGCGGCGACCTATGGCGCGCTGGTTGAGGGCGTGCCACACGGGAACGCGGGGCACTTCGGGCAGACCGCTCACGCGCGCCACTTCTTCCATCTCGTCCACCACGACGGGGTCGGCAATGAAAGCCTTGCAGCCGGGAATGCTCGCCGCCAGTTCGTAGGCAATGACGCAGCCCAGGTTGCTCACGTGGCGGCGCACGGCGTGGTACATGTCGTGACACATCTGTTCGTTCACTTCGTAGACTCCGCCTGCCACGGGTTTGGCGAGTCCGCCGCGTCCGATGATGACGTCGAAGTTGGGCTGAACGTCCAGCTTGCGCAGTTCGCGCACCACGAGGTCGCGCCTGAAGTCGTGCTGGTCGACGATGCGCTCAAAGCGCGACAGTTCCTCCACCGTGTGGCGGATATTGCGGAGCAACAGGGGCTGTTCGTCTTCGTAGACGGCAATCTTCGTGGACGTAGAGCCCGGGTTGATGACGAGTATTCTCATTAAGTGGGGAGTGTGGAGGTTTCTTTTTCGGTTCATATCCCCGTCGGCGGCGGGGCGCAAGTCAGTTTCAGGGTTCAGCCAGAATGCGGTCCAGCCAGGGCAGAATATATTCATCCTTAAAGTAGTGGTTGGGCGAGTCCACGTTGACCGAGTTGTAGAAGGTCGTGCGGTCGAGACCCTCGGGCAGTGCGGTGGCAGGATTGCGCGTTTCGGGCGCGGCATATTTGGCGTAGTGGTGCGTCTCCACCGCCTCGGGGTGTCCGCTGGCGGCATAGGCGTGGCGCACAAGGTCAAAGTCGCGGTCCAGTCCGCCTTCAGTGAAGATGATGGGGCGGGGTGCGAGCGACGCCACGATGTCGGGGAAGTTGAAGAACTCCCAGAAGCGCGGAATGAGGTGGCGGATAGAGTTGGGGAAGCCGCGGCGCCCGCGCTCGTCGGGAGCAGTCATGACGATGGCGCGTTCCTGCGTCTGGCAGAGGAAGTCGTTGTAGACAAAGGCGTAGACCGTGGGGTCGAGGACGCCAAGCACCATGAGCGGTTCCGTACCGAGCGAAAATCCGCTCAGCACGATGCGGTCTTTCCTGATTAGCGGCTGCGTCTTCATCCATTCCATCACGTGGCGGTCCAGATAGGAGGTGTAGCCCAACCAGCTCCAGCCCAGTTCCAGCAGGATGCGCGAAGTCGTGTCGTAGTCGTAGCCGCTGCCCGCCAAGGGTTCCAGGTCGGCAGCCTCACCGGCGGCAGCGTTGTCCACCGCCACAGCGATGTAGCCGCGCTTCACGATGTTGAGCGCCATGGCAGTGTGCGGGTTACGCACAGCAATGTCGCCCGTGAGGTGTTCCTTCGCCATGCCCGACCCGGGGATGCAGAGCACGGCGGGCGCAGGCGTCTTCACGCTGTCGGGAATGAGGACAATGAAGGTCGAAACGCATTCGGGCAGGGGATAGAACTCCCATTTCTCCCAGCGGTAGCCGTCTCTCTGCTCACGTCCGATGCAGACGGGCGCAGGCTGTCCCTCTACGACGGGGTGGCACATGATTTCCGCCATAGCCTCGCGCACACCCTCCTGCCACGCCGCAAATTCTTCCTTGCTGAAGTCCGTGCGATAGGCATACTTTGGCGTGGTGTGCTTCAGCAGGGCGTGCGCCACGCCGTAGGTACTGATGTAGCGGCCGTCGGCGCGCTGCGTAGTCACCACCTTGTGTTGTTGGGGGTCAAATGTAGTCTGTGCCGAAAGGGCGAGAGCGGTCGTCAGACCGATACAGACCGAAAGCATCATTTTCCGCGTGCTCATGTTGTCAGATATTTTTCAGGGTTGGTTTGATTCCAGGTTGTTTATATCAGTCTGCGCTCAGAGCAGTGCCATCGCCAGACTGTAGAGTTTCGTTGCCGCATCGTCGCCACGCGAAGGCAGCACCACGGGGCGCGTCGTACCGCAGAGCACGCCTGCCGACACCGCGCCCACAATGAACGTCATGGTCTTGTAGAACGTGTTGGCAGCTTCGATGTTGGGGAAAATGAGGACGTCCGCCTGACCTTCGAGCGGCGAACTGATTCCTTTTGTCCGCAGCGCCTCTGCGTCGCACGAGGTACGCAGGTCGAGCGGCCCGTCAATCCTCACCTTGCCCCACCGTCCCTGTTGTCCTTCGGCGATGATGTCAGCATAGTCGAGCGTGTAGGGAAACCGCTCGCTCGCCTTCTCCGAACAATGGATGAGCGCCACGCGCGGCTCTTCCACGCCCAGGGCGCGGCACCGTTCCACGGCATATCCCACTTGTGCGCGGCGTTGTTCCGGCGTGGGAAAGGGAATGACCGCCGCGTCGCTGAACAGAAGCAGCTTGCCATAGTCTGCCCACTCCGTCACAGAGACGTGCGTCAGCACGCCGCCCAGAGGCAACAGTCCCGCCGTTTTGTCGAGCACGGCGCGCAGGTAAACGTCGCTCCCCACGAGGCCTTTCATCAGCACGTCGGCTTCGCCGTTCCTCACCAGTGCCACCGCCTTCCGCGCCGCATCGGTGTCGTCGGCAGCGTCCACGAAGTCGGCTTGCGACAGGTCCATAAGACCTTCAGCCGCCTGCCGTGTCTCCGCCACGCGCCCCACGAAGATGGCGTGGGCATATCCACCCGCCGTAGCGTCAGCCACGGCTTTCAGCGTGTCTACGTCCGTACCGCACACCACAGCCACGCGTCGCCGTTGCCCGCGGGCGGCAAGGTGCGCTGTCAGTTTGTCAAGGTCTGAAATTATAGGGGACATCATAGTGTCGGCAAAACATTTTAGTTCACAGCAGTCGGCGCGCCTATATATAATAAGGTGTGCGCGACCATAATCCAAATGCAAAGCTAACGAAAAAACACCACACCACCACGACGTTGCGCAGACAAAAAGCGGGGCGACCAACGTTTTTCACGATGACCGCCCCGCGCATCAATTCTCCAGACTGCGCGCTGCCGCCATCGTCAGCCTGCAATCTGGCATCCTGCCATCACGCCCGTCAGTGCCGTCAGGGCGGCAATGAGCACCTGGATGATGATGCTCCACACGTTCTTCTTGCTGCCGCTCTCCGTTGCGGCAAGTCCTGCGTTGTTCTTGTTCAATGCGTACATAAATAACTTTGTTTTTTAAGTGGTGAAATAAATAAGGTTAGTTGTCGCCTCTCTTGTCGTCCGCCGTGCCGCCCGTCGCCGGAGCGCACTGCGAAACGTCGGGCGAGGCATCCCGCAACGTTGCAGGTGCAAAGATACGGCGCCCCCCACCGCCGCTTCACCATTAGCGTACATAGCTTGCGGTGAAGAATACGCTAAAAAGCCAGGCTACAGAAACACATAATAAAGGTCAAGTAACTTCTGCAGAAGTGATATTTTACCCAAAAAGCACTTCTGCAGAAGTGTTTTTTTGCCCGAAATGCACTTCCGTAAAAGTGTTTTTACTATCTTTGCCACCAGAAAAGCAATATTACAGCCATGGATTACGCAGATATTCAGCCACTCATAAACGTCTTCAACAGAAAGTTGTCGGCGACGGATCTGACATTCAAAAGATACCTCTACGAACAAATCAATTGGAACGTGAGGCTACTGGGCATCAAGGGCGCGCGCGGAGTGGGGAAAACCACCCTACTCCTGCAGCACATCAAGGAAAACTTTGACAACCTCGAAACCGTTTTCTATGTTTCTCTTGACAATCTGTGGTTCCAGAACCACAATGTGGGGGAACTGGTGGAATTTCTATACACGCACGGCGTGAACCACATCTATTTTGACGAGGTACACAAATGTCCGAACTGGACAACGCTCATCAAAAACTTCTACGACAACTACCCTGACCTGAATATTGTCTATACGGGGTCGGCTATGCTGGCGATTGACAACTCCGTAGCCGATCTGTCCCGCCGTCAGACGCTCTACACGCTGCACGGTCTGTCGTTCAGGGAGTATCTTGAGTATGAGGGTCTGCTGGTTTTAGCCCCCTGCCCGCTTGAAGACCTGCTCGCCAATCATATGGGGATGGCCATGGAGGTGACATCAAAAATAAAGGTGCTGAAACACTTTGAGCAATACTTGCGCAACGGGTTCTACCCCTACTACAAAGAAGTCGGGAAGGACTATGCGATGCGCGTTGGCGAGGTGGCACAGCTGGTCATCGACAGTGACATCCCGTCGGTAGAGGAATCTATAACCTATGTCACAAGGCAGAAAATAAAGAAACTGCTGATGGTGATTGCCGAAAACGTGCCGCTTGAGCCCAACATCAACAAACTCTGCATCAGTCTGGAATCAACCCGTGACCAGACCCTAAAGATGCTTTATTGGCTGGACAGGGCTGCCTTGCTCTGTCTGTTGAACGACAAGGCGAAAGACTACAAGCACCTGACAGGGCCAAAGAAAATATACCTCAACAACACCAATCTGATGAACGCTCTGGGCAACAGCGTCTCCAAGGGAACGGAACGGGAAACGTTCTTTGCTAACCAAGTGGGAGCCGTCGCCGACTTGCTGATACCGAAGAAGGGTGACTTCATGGCAAATGGCAAGTATCTGTTTGAGGTGGGCGGCGCGCAAAAAACATTCGACCAAATTGCCGACCTGCCAGACAGCTATCTCGCCATAGACAACGTGGAGGTGGGATGCGGAAACAGAATCCCCCTATGGCTCTTCGGGTGTCTGTACTAAGGAGTCCCCGGCTTATATATATAGGACTATCCTCCAAAAAACATTTCTTCTCAGAAAGGGCTTTTCCTTTCACAATTTCTTTTTCCTCCTTTATATTAAAAACAAGAGTCCCGACTTTCACAAGCCAGGGCTCTTGATCCGTACAAAAAAGATTGGGGGGACCTCTGTCCCGTCAAACAAAGCAACGGTCTTTGTTCACAACATAAAGAATTTCTTCAGAAGCCGTGCGTTCTACGCCAAAGGCCTATGCCCGTCCGCCGCCGAGCGCTTGGTAGAGCGTGATGACGGCTTGGAGGGCGGTGAGCTTGTCGGAGACGACGCTGAGTTGGGCATTGAGCAGCGACTCGCGGGCAGATAGCAGTTCCAGATAGGTGGCGTTGCCCGTCTTGTAGAGCGTCTGCGACGTGCTGACCGTACGCTCCAGTTCGCCGCATTGTTTCTGGTGGCTCTCAAGGCTGCGCTGTGCCGACTGCACGGCGTAGAGGGCATTGTTCACCTCCTCGCCGGCGTCGAGGATAGCTTGTTTGTATTCGAGTTTCGCAATTTCTTCATCGTCCTTCGACACGCGCAGGTTCATCTTGAGCTGGCCGCGGTTGAAGATGGGCTGCGAAAGCGAGGCGAGCGCTTCAAGTAGCCATCCGCCGGGATTGCTGACGACGCCGCCCAGCGAATTTGTCCACCCGGCACTGCCGCTCAGGGTGAGCGAGGGGTAGAAAGCGGCGCGCGCCTGATTGGTCGTGTAGTAGGCATTGGCGAGCGTCATCTCCGCCTGCACCACATCGGGGCGGCGCGACAGGAGACGGAGCGGCACGCCCGTGGTGAGCGTTTCGGGCAACGTCTGCTTGTCGAGCGAGGAGCGTTGGATGGAGCGGTAGGTGACGCCCAGCACCGTGCAGAGCGCGTTTTCCGCCTCGCGCTGCTGGCGCAGCAAGTCGTTGTGCGTGGCCTCGAGCTGGTAGAGACTGGCGCGGGCTTGCGTGAGCGCGTTTTCGGTCTCAGAGCCCACCTTGAGTTTGGCGGCAATGGTGCGCACCTGTTCCTGCCAAAGGTCAAGCGTCGACTGACTGATTTCAATCTGGCTGTCGAGCATGAGGAGGGAGAAATAGTCGTTGGCGATAGTGGCGATGACCTGTGCGCAAACGGCTTGGCGATAAGCCTCCTGCATGAGGAGCGTAGCCTGCGCGCCCTTCTTGGCGTTGCGGAGATTGCCGAAGAGGTCTACCGTCCAGCTCGCCTCGAGCGGAAGTTCGTAGGTCTTGACGGCTTTGCCGCCGTCGGTACTTGTCAGGCTGCCGTTGGGCGAGAAAGTGAGCGAGGGCAGGAAGGCGAGCTTCGCCCCTTTGAGTTGTGCCTGCGCTTGGTCGAGGCGAAGCAGCGCCACCTGCATGTCAGTATTGTTGGCCAGTCCTTCCTCGATGAGCGACTGGAGCAGCGGGTCGGTGAAGACTTCGCGCCAGGGCAAGTCGCCCAGACTCGTAGTGTCCGCCCTGTTTGTGGTTGTCGGTGTGGGTGCGACGACGTTGTCGGTCCGGTAGAGGCTGTCAACAGGGAGGTCGTCGGGCCGTTCGTAGGAACTGTAGAGCTTGCAACCGCTCAGCAGGGTCGCGCCCGCAATAATATATATGAGTTGTTTCATGTTGGTCATTTTTAGGGAGTCTATTGTTTGCTGTCCTCGTTCAGGATCGATTCAAACTGCTGTGCCTCGAGCTGACTCTCTTCTTTGAGGCGGTCTAATTTCCTTTTTCCCATTACGCGCTCCTCAATGTGTTGGAACACGATGAAGAACACAGGCGTGACGAACAGCAGGAAGACGGTACCTACAAGGATACCTCCCACTGCGCCCACGCCGAGTGAGCGGTTGCCGTTCGCGCCTACGCTCGACGCGAACATTAGTGGCAGCAAGCCGAACACCATGGCGAGCACCGTCATGAGGATGGGGCGGAAGCGGACGCTGGCGGCAGAGATGGCTGCCTGCGTGAGCGTCATGCCCGCCTTGCGGCGCTCCACGGCGTACTCTGTCATCAGGATAGAGGTCTTTGCGAGCAGACCGATGAGCATGATGAGACCCGTCTGCATGTAAATGTTGTTTTCTATGCCCCATAGTTTGGCAAATATGAAACTTCCCAGCAAGCCGAACGGCACGGACAGAATCACCGAGAAGGGGATAAAAAGACTTTCGTAGAGTCCGCAGAGGATGAGGTAGATGAATAGGAAGCAGATGCAGTAGACAATGACCGTCGTGTTCGAGTTTGCCAACTGCTGTTCCTCACGCGTCATGCCCGAGAACTCATAGCCGTAGCCCGTGGGCAGACTTTCGCTCGCCACCTCCTTGATGGCGTTGATGATGTCGCCCGAGCTGTAGCCGTCAGCCGGCATTCCCGACACGTTGATGGACGAGAACATGTTGAAGCGCGTGAGCGTTTCGGCGCCGTAGGTCTTCGACAGTTTCACAAACTGGCTGACGGGCGTCATGCCGTTGTCCGTCTTGACGAAGATGTTGTTGAGCGACTGCATGTCCTTGCGATAGTCGGCAGGAGCCTGCAAGATGACGCGGTAGAGTTTTGTGAAACGGTTGAAGTTGGAGGCATAGACACTGCCGAAGTAGCCCGACAGCACGTTCAGCACGTCCTCCGTCGTGATGCCGGCGCGTTGGCATTTCACTTCGTCGATGTCCACGCGATACTGCGGGTAGTTGGGACTGAACGCCGTGTACGACATTTTCACCTCGGGCCGTTTGTTGAGCGCGGCGATGAAATCCTGCGTGACGCTGTAGAGCGAGTCCACGCCCTTGCCCGCGCGGTCCTGAAGGTAAACCTCAAAACTGTTGCCCGTGCCGTAGCCCGCAATCATAGGCGGTGCGAAGACGAAGATGCTGGCGTTCTTGATGTTGGCGGTGGCGGCATAGATGCGGTTGCTGATGCCGTCCACGCTGCTGCTGTCCGCCTGTCGCTCGTCCCAGTTCTTCAGTTTGATGATGAACATGCCGTGCGAGCTGCCGCTGGCGCCCATGCTGAATCCCGCTACCTTATTGTAGTTTTCAATTTCCGGAATTTTTTGCAATTCCTTCTCCACGTCCGCCATAATCTCGGCGGTCTCTTGCAGCGTGTTGCCAGCCGAGGCGTCGAGGCTGACGAAGATGGTACCCGTATCCTCGTTGGGCACGAGGCTCGTCTTCGATGTCGCCATGCACCACACCAGTCCTGCCGACGCCAGCGCCAGTGCGCCCCACGCCACCCATTTGTGCTTCACGAAGAACTTTGCGCCCGACTTGTACTTGTACAATATGCGCTTGAACGACGTGTCGAAGGCGTGGCGGAAGCGGGTCGAAAAACTGTTCTTGCCGCCCACCACATATTCCTCGTTGGGTCGCAGGAACAGGGCGCAGAGTGCCGGCGACAGCGTCAGGGCGTTCACGGCAGAGATGCCCACCGCCACCGCCATCGTCACGCCAAATTGCGTGTAGAACGTCCCTGACGTGCCACCGAAGAATGTCACTGGCACGAACACCGCCATGAACACCAGCGTAGTCGATACGATGGCAGAAGATATGCCGCTCATCGCGTCGACCGCCGCCTTATAGGGCGAGCGGTAGCCTTCGTCGAAGCGCGCCTGCACCGCTTCCACCACAATCACCGCGTCGTCCACGATGATGCCGATGGCAAGCACCAGCGCGAAGAGCGTGAGCAGGTTGATGCTGAATCCTGCCACGTAGAGCGCCGCGAATGTGCCCACGAGCGACACCACAATACTGATGGTGGGGATAAGTGTGGAGCGCGGGTTCTGGAGGAAGATGTAGACCACAAGGATGACGAGCAGCAAGGCTTCGAGCAGTGTCTTGATGACCTCGGCAATCGAAGCGTCGAGGAAGTCCTTCGTGCTCATCAGCGTCACGATTTCCATGTCGTTCGGCAGTTCGCTGCTCAGTTCCTCCAGGTAGGCGTCAATCTGCTTGATGATTTCGTTCGCATTCGTGCCCGCCGTCTGGTTTATCATGCACATAGTGCCTGGCGCACCATTTACACCGCCGGTGTACGAGTAGTCCTGTGCCCCCAGTTCCACTGTGGCAATGTCCTTCAGCTTCAATACGCGGCCGTCCGAGTAGGCCTTAATGACGATTTCCTCAAATTCGCTCTCCGCCTCCAGTCGTCCGCGGTATTTCAGCGTGTACTGGAACACATTGTCAGAGTTCTCGCCGAAGCTACCTGCCGAGGCCTCCACGTTTTGGCTCGACAGTGCGTTCTCCACGTCCGACGGTTCCAGCCCGTAGCGTGCCATGACGTCGGGCTTGAGCCATACGCGCATGGCGTAGTCGCCGCCCATCACGTTCACCTCGCCCACGCCCGAAATGCGGAGCAGTTGCGGCGCGATGTTGATGTTCATGTAGTTCGTCAGGAACGTTTCGTCGTAAGTGCCGTTCGGACTGCTCAGGCCGAAAATCTTGAGTTGGTTGCTCTGTCGCTTGTTGGTCGTCACGCCCACCTTGGTCACCTCGGCGGGCAGCAGTGATGTCGCTGTCGACACGCGGTTCTGCACGTTCACAGCCGCCATGTCGGGGTCAGAGCCCTGTTTGAAGTAGATGGTGATGTCGGCGCTGCCCGTATTGCTGGCGGTCGACGTCATGTAGGTCATGTTCTCCACGCCGTTGATGGCTTCCTCGAGCGGCACGATGACGCTTTTCTGCACCGCTTCCGCGCTGGCGCCGCTGTAGCTCGTCGACACACTGATGGTAGGTGGCGCGATGTCGGGGTATTGCTCCACCGAAAGCGAAATGAGGCCCAGCACGCCAGCCACCATAATCGCGATGGAGATGACGATGGAAAGGATGGGGCGGTCGATAAATAGTTTGAGTTTCATGTGGCGTCCTCCTTTGCTTTATTTTTTCTGACTGACGGGCGTGCCGTCCTTGATGAGGCCTGCGCCCTCGGCGATGATGACGTCGCCAGCCTTGAGGCCCGATGTCACGATGTATGCCTTGCCGTCGTTCACGGCGAATACCTCAATGGCTGTCGACACCGCCTTGCCGTCCACCACCTTGAAGGCGAAAATCTTGTTCTGAAGTTCGTAGGTCGCCTCCTGCGGTATGACGATACAGTCCTTCCAGTCGTAGGGCAGCACCACGTTGGCAGACGCGCCGCTCAGCAGTTTCCTGCCGCTGTTGTCGAAAACGGCACGCAGGCTCACCGTGCCCGTCGTCGTGTCCACCATGCCGCTGATGACGTCAATCTTTCCCTTCGTCTCGTAGGTCGAACCGTCGTTCTGCTTCAGCGACACTTCGGGGAACGCCAGCAGCGCGCTGTCCAAGCTGCCGTATTGCGCCGTCATCTCCAGCGCCTGGTTCTCGGTCATGGAGAAATAGGCATACATCTGCGAGTTGTCCGACACCGTGATAAGCGGTTCCGTCTGCGAAGCGCTCACCAGCGCCCCCACGCGGTAGGATGTCATCCCCGCAAAGCCGTCGGCAGGACTGCGCACTTCGGTGTACGACAAGTCGGTCTGCGCGCTGTGCTCGTCAGCCACAGCCTGCTGCAAGGCGGCGCGTGCGCTCTCGTAGTCGTTCTTTGCCGTCTGGAGCTCAAAGTCCGAAATCACCTTGTCGTCATGCAATATCTGCTTGCCCTTCAGGTCCTGTTCGGCGGTTGCGAGCGCCGCCTTGGCGGCAGAAACGGTAGCCGTAGCCTTCTCGAGTGCCGCCTTATAGCTGCGCTGGTCAATCACGAAAAGCACTTGTCCTTTTCGCACCCGCGCCCCTTCCTCCACGCACACTTGCGTAATTGTGCCCGAAATTTGCGGTCGCACCTCCACGTCCTGCCTGCCTTGCAGCACGGCAGAGTAGCTCACCGAGAGGCTCTTGTCTTCGGGTTTCAGGGTCATCAGTTTGTATTCGCCGGTTGTCGCACTTTCCTGCTGCTGGCTCTGCGAGCACGCGGCGCACAGCAGTGCTGCCAGCCCCAACTGTAAGATTTTGTTTGTCTTCATGTTTTAGCGATTAGAGTTTTCGGTGCAAAAGTACGTCCCCGCGGGGGCTGTCTGTTTTATCGTTCTGCGCATCTATTTGTCAAATTGGGACATTTGACATTTTTTGTGGCAGAGGTTTTGAATAAAAAGGATATTCGTTTGTCAGAAAAGGACAAACACTTTATATTTGCAGTCGCCTACAAACGACTGATACACAAACGAGATAATGAAACTGGACGAACTTATTCTGCTATTCCCCTCGCGCAATGCCATAGCCGACCAAGCCCTGATGATTGGTCCTGCCGACCTGCGCCGTCTGGAGGGGCGCGAAATTTCAGGAAGCCGGATGTTCCTCATTGTGCTTGCCGGCTGCATCGAAGTCCGCATCGACGGCACGCCCAGCGTGCTTTGCCCCAACTCGTTTGTCGATATGTTCGAGAAGACCACATTCTTCGTCGAGCGCATCGCACCCGACTGTGAGGCCTATTGTTTCCTGCCCACAAAGGAGTTTGTCAGAGATGCACTCATGTCATTCCGCGTGGGCGATGACCGTCACCTCTTCAACAGCATGAAGTTTCCCGTCCTGAGAATTCCGGCAGACGATGCGCGCATCCTTGAGCGTCCGCTGAAACTCCTGAGCGACAGCGTGCTAAACACAGCCAACCATTATCGTACAGAGCTGGTTCAAGTCTATTTCAGAGCGTTTCTCATCGAGTTTTCCGATATACTCTTCCGCCTCTCAGGCAGTAGCTATGAGGAATCCGCCCCCTTCACCCGCAAGGACGGTCTCTTCATGGACTTCATGAAACTTGTCTGGCAGCACGCCTGCCGCGAGCGGCGCATAGACTTCTACGCCGACCAGCTCAGCATCACGCCCAAACACCTCACCCGCATCATCCGCGAAAGACTTTCCACCACGCCCCACGAAGTCATCGCCAAGGAAGTCATCCACCACGCCATCGAAATGCTCCGGCAGGAAGATTTTTCCATCCAGCAGATAGCCTCCCGCCTCAACTTCCCCGACCAGGCCTCGTTCTGCAAATTCTTCAAAACACACCTCACCCTGTCGCCCACCGAATACCGAAAGAAAGTTTGCACCATGACGTAACGCGTCTTACCCACTCAACGGGAATCACTCTGTAAGAGTGAATTTACGAAGCCTGGGGTGAAACCCCAGGTTTACCGTACACCATTGATAGACATTCGCTCGCCCACCTTGGGGGAGCTGGCACTCGCGGCTGCGAGTGACTGAGGGGGCACACTTATAAACTGAGTGACACAGTTATAATTGGGGTACTCATATATATATATGTACGCGGTGGTTTGTCATTTGCCCCCCTCAGTCACGAGCTTCGCTCGCGACAGCTCCCCCCAAGGTGAGCGATAGTATTTGAATCGCTATAACGAAACCCGGGGTTCTGTATTTAACTGAAAAAAGTTGACTCACCAATGACAGTTAACAATGTATCATTT
>JAUNOO010000027.1 GCA_030531095.1 Bacteroidales bacterium | reverse complement strand
ATGTATACGAGAATAATATGCAAATGTTAAATATATAGTTAAAAAGCTGGCAAAAACTTGGTTGGAGACATAGAATGCTCAGGACTTTTTTTGTTCTCCCTCTGGTGTAGATTTAAAAGGGTCTGAATCAGTGTTTTAGAGAACTGAACAAATTCCCGTTTTCATAGGCGGAAATTTGGAAAGGCAGTTTTCATTTTTCTCCATTGCCACCCCCTTCCGCGCTACGTCCGAAGGGCTGACAAATCACAGAAAGCGCACAACGCATAAAAAGGGGGCGCACCACTAATGGTACGCCCCCCACGTGTATGTTGTGTCAATCAGACTTACTTATTCACCTTTTGTGATGTATTCCTTTATGACTTTGCATTCTTCCACGATTGCATGAATGATGGTCTCTTCATTGTCCCCGAATTTCGAGAATTGTTTCGTTGCCCACCAATGATTTTCTTCCTTGTAGTCTTCTAATCCATTTAACAACCATTCTCTTATCTGTTTCTCGTCAGGGTTGAACTCTTCTCCCTGATATGAATCCTTACGCTCATCATGACGAATCCCTATATATCCCCTTTGGCTGTTTGTTATGGTGATGGCAATGGGGTGTGAATCACAGAATCTGAATCTATACGTTGAATCACCTTCCTTCCCTTTGTATTTATAACAAATATTTTTCAGTAGTTCAGTGACCTTATCTAGATCTACACGAATTCCCTTACCTGTTGATGATTGCTTTCTGGAGAGGTACGCTTGATAAGAATCGCTTGTTTCTTTACGAATCTCGTCAGCTGTAATTTTTCCATGATGACTGAATACCAGTTGCAGACATCTCCCCACAAGATTTATTTGTTCGTTAGTGTAAAATGAAGAAGGATGATGTATACCCACAATGACATAGCCACCATGGTGGGCATAAGAAAAGACGCTTCCATAAACCGACGTCTTGTCAGTTGCACCAGAAATCCTGCACAGTTCATTAAATGGTCTGTCACCCAAACACAATACTATTTCAGGCTTTAGAATTTCCAACAAATCCATACTGAGTTGCACTGTATCACGCATCAGACCAGACCGTAAGTATTTCTCTTTCTTCGTCCCGAAAGGAGTAATATTTGTACAGACAAAATTCTTGTCATCACTTACTAGATGTCCGAGACCTCCACTATTAAGAATTGAGCAGATTCTTGTCCAGAAGGACACTTTTTTAGTGCTCTCCCAAGCAACATTGCCTTTGAGAAAAGCCTCAAATTTAGGAAAGCCAATACGTTGCCAGTTGGGATTCATAATCTGCTCTGCAAACGGACCAGTGGAACCTGGATTAATACCCATAATGACCAAATCCGGATTATCTTCTATAACGTCCAAAGGGGATTGAGTGTAGAATGCCGATCCGTTTTCAGTTTCAAAAGTCTTGGCAATCTCAATATAGCGTTCAACGGCTCTTTCTCCCCATGCTCTTATTTCTTCTTTTATTGTATGCATATTTTTTTGGATTATACTTCTTCCGCAAAGGTAATGAATTAGATTATTATAAGCCCAAAATGCCATCCATTAAGGTGATAGGATAATATTCTGCAAATTGGGGCAATTGGTTATTTCCAAATCAGCTGAACGAGTTACATTAAGTTCCAACAGACCTTTGCAGTCTGTTACTCTGACTGATATGCGGTTCATATCTATGAATCCATGACAATATGATTGTATGGCATCCTCATCGGCAGTACTGATTTTTACACAAAAGGTTCTTATAGGTAAACGGTGCTTGTACGAGTGCTGAAAATGTTGAGTTTTACCAACACCGACAATGCTTTTTACATAACCGTCACCCCAATCTATTTTAGCACGACATTTCTTCCGTATCGTAATGTCGAAATGCCCAATTTCACCACATGTCCAATCAATGGTTTCTACAACAGCTACTATTTGTTCCATACTATTCAGTTCAATATTTATTTGCGGGACAAAATAATAGCTATCCTGCATCATTTTCGGTTACATGTTTATAAAATCCACTTGTGAACCGCCCCGCTCTCCTCTATTGCCCTGTATTTGGGGAAGGAATTGGGGAATTATTCCACACTTGTTCCCAAAATTCCACACTATGCCACAAAGCCCAATCCAACTTACATCACTGAAAAACAAGTGTTTGAGAAAATCCAGCGTTTTTGGCACGCCGCTTGCGACATGATTGGCAGAAGACAATTCAACTAAACAATAACCACAACTAAAACAAACGCCTTATGAAAAAGTTAGCAGTAGCTGCCATCGCAGCAATGTTCACCCTCTTCGTGGGAGGTGCCGCACTCAACAACGCACACGCTCAGCAGAACAACCTCAACGGCAACGTCGCCCTCAACGACACCATCGTGCCCGACGAACCTGCCAAGCAGGACTCAGTCATCGCTCTGACCGATACCGTTGTGCCCGATTCGTCCAAAACCATTTGCCTCAACGACACGGTTGTGCCTAACGACACGGCAAAGCACTGCCCGAATTTCTAAACCGGCAAACCTAATTTCCCTAAAGTTCACGCATACACATTTAGAATTGGCAGCAGGCAGTCTCCGATGAGGGGACTGCCTGTCTGCTTTATTGGAGGGGGATGAAATGAAACTATCTGCCCCACGCTATTTTCCGGTAAAACGCCGCACTATCTGAACGTCTCGTCAAATTGCTTCACCACGTCCTTCATTTCGTCGGGCAGATAGGTCAAGGCTTTCTCGACAATGGCGGCAGGGATGCGCCAACGGCCTTCGGCGAGCGAGCCGACGATGGCGCCGAGGGTGTCGCTGTCGCCACCATAAGCTACGGCTTTGCGGACGGCGTCCTCAAAGTCGGTGGCGCACTTCAAGATGTGGAATGCCAAGGGCACACAGCCCTGACAGGTGACGTCGAAGAGACCTTCGGGCACGAGGTGTTTTTCCCAATCGGCGCCATAATATGCGTTCATCACGCCGTCGGCTATTTCTTCCACCGGTGCCGACTGCTGCCGCAGACGCAGTATGCCGAGCGCCACAGCGGCTGCGCCTTTCAGACCTTCAGGGTGGTTGTGGGAGATGGCTGCGGACGCTTCTGCCTCGCGCACCACTTCGGCTTCGTCGTCGAAAGCCCAGGCAATGGGCGCGACACGCATGGCGGCGCCGTTGCCGAAACTGCCGTAGGGTTGGGGATTGCCGGACCTCACCCAGCTGGCAAACGACGAGCCATAAGCGCCCATCGGGTTGGGATAGCGCCGACACCAGCGGTGCACGCTGTCCATATAGGTCTCCTTCCGCAGAATGGCGTCTGCCACACCGACGGTGCAGATGGTGTCGTCGGTGAATCCGCAGGCGGGGGTGAACATTTCAAAATCGTAGTCGCTCGTGTTGTTGAACTCGAAGCGCGAACCGGCGATGTCGCCAATGATTGCTCCTATCATTTTCCGTTCTTTGTTTTGGGGTATATATAATATATATATGTATAGGGGCATCAAATGTGCAGGCCGTACTCGTTCTTGAGCTCGTCCATGACGAAGGTGCTCTCCAGCGAGCCGAGATGGTCGATGGTGCCGAGGATATTGAGCACGAACTCCTGGTAGTACTTCATGTTGGGCGCATGGATTTTGAGCAGATAGTCGTAGCTGCCCGAAATGTTGTAGCACTCCGTCACCTCGGGGATGCTGCGTACCACGCGCGCCAGGTTTTCGGCAATGTCCTTGCCCAACTTGCTCATCTTGATACTGCAGAACACGACGAAGCCCTGGTTCAACTTCTCGGCGTCGAGGACAGCGATGTAGCGCTTGATGTAGCCCCGCTGCTCCAGGCGGCGGATGCGCTCAAAGACGGGGGTGGTGGACAAATTGACGCGCGCTGCCACCTCCTTGGTGGTGAGGCGGGCGTTGCTCTGGAGGATACGCAATATCTCCAAATCGATGCTGTCGAGTAGTTCGGTCTTTTCCATGACGATGGCTTGTAGAAGATTTTTCTATCAGACTGCGTTTTTCAAAGCGCAATCCTTTTATATTTTCTCTTAGACACGGCAAATATAGGAATATCTTCTTACTTATCAAAAATATTTGGAGGATTATTCCTAAGTTCGTAACTTTGCACCCAGGAACAATAACTAAAAAACATAACAACTATGGCAACTAAAAAACTTCACTTCGAGACCCTTCAACTTCATGTCGGCCAAGAGCAGCCCGATCCCGCAACCGATGCACGCGCCGTGCCCATCTATCAGACCACCTCGTACGTGTTCCGCAACTCGCAGCACGCCGCCGACCGTTTCGGCCTGCGCGATGCCGGCAACATCTACGGTCGCCTCACCAACTCCACGCAGGGCGTGTTTGAAGACCGCGTGGCAGCCCTCGAAGGCGGCGTGGCAGGTCTGGCCGTGGCCAGCGGTGCCGCAGCAGTGACCTATGCGCTGCAGAACATCCTCAGCGTGGGCGACCATCTCGTCATCGCCGACAACCTCTACGGCGGTTCGTTCAACCTCATCACCCACACGCTCGCCACTCAGGGCGTCACCAACACGGTGGTGAACGTCAACGACCTCGCAGCCCTCGAAGCCGCCATCAAGCCCAACACAAAAGCTGTCTATGCCGAGACATTCGGCAACCCCAACTCCGACGTAACCAACATTGATGCTGTGGCCGAAGTGGCTCACCGTCACAACATTCCGCTCATCATCGACAACACGTTCGGCACGCCTTTCCTCATCCGCCCCATTGAGCACGGTGCTGACATCGTGGTACACTCCGCCACGAAGTTCATCGGCGGTCACGGCTCTAGCCTCGGTGGCGTCATCGTCGACGGCGGCAACTTCGACTGGAAGGCGAATGCCGACAAGTTCCCCTCGCTCGCCAAGCCCGACCCCTCCTACCACGGCGCCATCTTCGCTGACGTGGCTGGCAAGGCCGCCTTCGTCACCCGCATCCGTGCCGTCATCCTGCGCGACACCGGCGCCACCATTTCGCCGTTCAACGCCTTCATCCTGCTCCAGGGTCTGGAAACGCTGTCGCTCCGCGTAGAACGCCACGTGTCCAACGCCCTCAAGGTCGTGGACTTCCTGTCGAAGCACCCCAAAGTGGCAAAAGTGAACCACCCGTCGCTCCCCTCCCACCCCGACCACGCCCTCTACGAGAAGTACTACCCCAACGGCGGCGGCAGCATCTTCACGTTCGAAATCAAGGGCGGTGAGGCAGAAGCCTGGAAGTTTATCGACTCGCTCGAAATCTTCTCGCTCCTCGCCAACGTGGCAGACGTCAAGAGCCTCGTGATACATCCCTACACCACGACGCACTCGCAAATGTCGCCCGAGGAGCTCGCCCAGCAGCACATCACGCCTTCCACGGTGCGCTTGAGCATCGGCACTGAGCACATCGACGACATCATCGACGACCTCGCTCAGGCTTTCGATAAAATCTAATGGATAACTCAGTTTTTAAGGTTAAATAAAGGTTGAGGCGGTCGGAGAGCCGAGAGGCTGAGCCGACCGCTAACTCAAACCCGAAAAATACAATTCTCCCCCACTGGGCGAGTGTACAATCGGGACAAAACTGGCACTTCCTCTCCAGCCCAAAAGGCGTGGAGGGGATGTTGCCAATATTATCGTTTTAAGGGTATCACATACTTATGGCAGAAAACAATCAAACCTCTGCAGCCGCAAACGGCACGGCCAACAAGCTGACCATCAAGCGTTATGCGCCCGAACTGAAGGAGGCTTTCGTGCGGCTCAACCGCGAATGGATAGAACAGTTCTTCCGCATCGAGGAGAGCGACATCCACACCCTCGGGCAACTCGAGGAGGTCATCCTCGCGCCCGGCGGCGAAATCTTCTTCGCCCTCCTCGACGGTGAGGCGGTGGGCTGCTGCGCCCTCATCCACCACCCTGCCGACGGGCGGTGGGAACTGGCAAAAATGGCGGTGTCGCCCCGCGCACAGGGTCACGGCATAGGCTACCGCCTCGGCACGGCGCTTATGGACTATGCACGCGCCATCGGCGTGAAGCGGCTCTTCCTCGAAGCCAACACGAAGCTCGAAGCCTCCGTCCACCTCTACTACAAGTTGGGCTTCAAGGCCGTGGCAGACTATCAGGCTGCCTACGAACGCTGCGACCTCTACATGGAGGCTGACCTCACCGCGCCCTCTGCCGCCGTGTTGACCACCAAACCAGCCACCGAACTGCGCACGGCGCTCCTCATTTCGGGCGGAGTGGACAGTGCGGTGGCCGTCCACGCGCTCTGCGAAAAAGGCATCAGGCCCGACCTCTTCTACATCAAAATCGGCATGGAGGGCGAGGACATGACCTGCACCGCCGAGGAGGACATCGAACTCTCGCAAGCCACGGCGCGCCGCTACGGTCTGCCGCTCGAGGTCATCGACTTGCAGCAGGAATACCACGACCGCGTGGTGGCGTACGTCGTCGACCGCGTGAAGCGCGGCCTCACGCCCAACCCCGACGTCATGTGCAACCGCCTCATCAAATTCGGCGCTTTCGAGGAGAAAGTGGGCTTCACCTACGAGCGCATCGCCACGGGCCACTACGCCCAGGTGTACCGCGAGCCAGACGGTCAGGTGTGGCTCGGTCCCTCGCCCGACCCCGTCAAGGACCAGTCCGACTTTTTGGCGCAGTTGGAGGACTACCAGGTGGGCAAACTCGTCCTGCCCATCGGCCACATGATGAAGGAGGAGGTGCGGCGCATTGCCAACGAACAACGCCTGCCGTCAGCCAAACGACGCGACAGCCAGGGCATCTGCTTCCTCGGCAAAATCAACTACAGCGGTTTCCTCCGCCAGTTGCTCGGCGAGAAGGAAGGTCCCGTCGTGGAACTGGAAACCGGACGCATCGTGGGCCAGCACCGCGGCTACTGGTTCCACACCATAGGTCAGCGCAAGGGCCTCGGACTCGGCGGCGGTCCCTGGTTTGTGGTGAAAAAGAACATCGCCCGCAACATCATCTACGTCTCCCACGGCTACGACACACGCAAGCAATACGGCAAGTCGTTCGACCTCGCGGGCTTCCACTTCCTCACAGGCGACCCCTGGCAAGGCGCTGCCGAGAGCGACATACTCTTCAAAATCCGCCACACCGAAACGCCCATCGCGGGCCACCTCACTCGCCTCGACGACGGTACGTTCCGCATCGACTCCGCCACCGAAATACAAGGCATCGCCCCAGGGCAGTTCGGCGTGCTCTACACTGCCGACGGTCGCATCTGCGCCGGCAGCGGCGAAATCTCAGTTGCCCTACCCCAATAGTTCTCCCCGATTTTCCTCGCACTCTACATCATAGAGGCGGACACTTCATCTTGCAATGTCGGTGTCCGCCTCTTATTTTGTTTACCCCCACTTGAGATTTTTGCTTGGGCATTCCACGCCCGCGATACAAAACCTTCGCGCGCGCGTATATATAATAAGGAGTGGCAACAGACTGGGCGAGGTGTCATGTCCAGCACTGCCAGACTGGCAGGGTCAATACTGACACAGCAGAAAACGGGCGGAAGTCTGCAAGGTTTGGCACGCTTTTAGCATAATGCAAGGTGTACCGCTCCCGCTCGGGGCGGCTGAATTAAGAATACAACAACAATAAAAACATTAGAACTATGAACATTAAACCATTAGCTGATCGCGTGCTGATCAAGCCGACTCCGGCTGAGGAGAAAACCATTGGTGGCATCATCATCCCCGACACCGCCAAAGAGAAACCGCTTCAGGGCACAGTACTCGCCGTGGGCAACGGCACGAAAGACGAAGAAATGGTGCTGAAGGCTAACGACGTCGTACTCTACGGCAAATACAGCGGTACGGAAGTTGAACTCGACGGCGAGAAATATCTGATTATGCGTCAGAGCGACGTGCTCGCTATCCTAGCCTAATATTAACCACACAAAAAACTAAAACTTTAAAGCATAAACATCATGGCAAAAGATATTAAATATAACGTAGATGCCCGCGAACTGCTTCGCGAAGGCGCTGATGCATTGGCCAACGCTGTCAAGGTTACTCTCGGCCCGAAGGGTCGCAATGTCGTTATCGACAAGAAATTTGGTGCGCCGCGCATCACCAAGGACGGTGTGAGCGTGGCTAAGGAAATTGAACTGGACGGTGCATTCCAGAACGCAGGTGCCCAGCTCGTGAAGAGCGTAGCCTCGAAGACTGGCGACGATGCCGGCGACGGTACGACGACCGCCACGGTATTGGCTCAGGCCATCCTGACGGAAGGCATGAAGAACGTGGCTGCCGGTGCCAATCCGCTCGACGTAAAGCGCGGTATCGACAAGGCTGTCGCCAAGGTGGTTGAAAGCATCAAGGCTCAGGCCGAGCAGGTTGAAGAAAGCTACGACAAAATCGAACAGGTGGCTACTATCTCTGCCAACAACGACGCCGAAATCGGTAAACTCATCGCCGACGGTATGCGTGCAGTGAGCGTCAACGGCGTAATCACCATCGAGGACGCCAAGGGCCGCGACACTGTGCTGAAGACGGTGGAGGGTATGCAGTTCGACCGCGGTTATCTGTCGCCCTACTTTGTGACTGACACGGAGAAGATGCAGTGTGTCATGGAGAAGCCCTACATCCTCATCTACGACAAGAAGATTTCGAACCTGAAGGATTTCCTGCCCATCCTCGAACCCGCAGTACAGAGCGGCCGTCCGTTGCTCGTCATTGCTGAAGACGTGGACAGCGAGGCTCTGACTACGCTCGTAGTGAACCGCCTGCGCACGCAGCTCAAGATTTGCGCCGTGAAGGCTCCTGGCTTTGGCGACCGCCGCAAGGCCATGCTGGAAGACATCGCCGTACTGACTGGTGGTGTAGTCATCAGCGAAGAGAAGGGCTTGAAGCTCGAACAGGCTACAATCGAAATGCTGGGTTCGGCAGACAAGGTGACTATCACGAAGGACAACACGACTATCGTGGACGGCAACGGTGCCAAGGAGAACATCCAGGAACGCATCAACCAAATCAAGAACGAAATGGCCAACACGACCAGCTCTTACGACAAGGAAAAGCTGCAGGAGCGTCTGGCCAAGCTCTCGGGCGGTGTTTGCGTACTCGAAGTGGGTGCAGCCAGCGAAACTGAGCAGAAGGAGAAGAAGGACCGCTGCGACGACGCACTCTGCGCCACTCGTGCCGCCATCGAGGAAGGTATCGTGACGGGTGGTGGCGTAGCCTACATCCGCGCTCAGAAGGAGCTTGAAGGTCTCACGGGTGACAATGCCGACGAGACGACGGGTATTTCCATCGTGCGCCGCGCCATCGAAGAACCGCTCCGCCAGATTTGCGCCAACGCCGGCGTGGAAGGTGCTGTCATCGTCAACAAGGTTCGCGAGGGCGAAGGCAACTTCGGCTACAACGCCAAGAACGAGACCTTCTGCGACCTCCGCGCAGCCGGTGTGGTTGACCCCGCAAAGGTGACCCGCGTAGCGCTCGAGAACGCTGCCAGTGTGGCTGGTATGTTCCTCACTACCGAATGTGTCATCTGCGACAAGAAGGAAGAAAAGCCCGAAATGCCGATGGGTGCCTCCGGTATGGGTGGCATGGGCGGCATGATGTAATGCACACAACCCACGGAATTTCTTTCCACATAAGCATTTGAATTAAGTAGGCGTCGCCGCTGTCCCGTCTAAGGTAACAGTGGCGACGTTCTTTTTTGTGTACTTTACTCATTACCTCCAGAAGCCCGCCCACTCTCTCTGACGGACTACACAAAAACGACTGTCACGAAATGGACAAAAACAGTATGAAGGGGCACGGGGCGATGTTCCTTGCCAATGCCTCATGGGGACTTATGTCGCCGCTCGCCAAAATCGTCATGACGGGTGGAATTGTCACGCCGCTCTTGCTGAGTGGCATGCGTATGTTTGGCGCAATGGTGCTGTTCTGGATTGTGTCGCTCTTCCAGAAACCTGAGCACGTGAACCACCGCGACCTCGCCAAACTCTTCGGCGCGGCGCTGCTGGGTATTGTTTTCAACCAAGGTTGCTTCATCTTTGGCGTGGGACTCTCCTCGCCTGCCGACGCTTCCATCATTACGACGAGCATGCCGCTCTGGGCTATGGCGCTGGCGGCCTTCTTCTTGAAGGAGCCTATCACGGGCAAGAAGGTGATGGGCATTGCCTGCGGCGCTTGTGGCGCACTGCTCCTCATCCTCGGCAGCAGTCAGGCCATCACGTCGCCGCAAGAGAGCAGCAACCACATTTGGGGCGACTTGCTGGTGCTCACGGCGCAACTCAGCTACGCGCTCTACATTGTGCTCTACAAGGACTTCGTGGCGAAATACTCGCTCGTGACCATCATGAAATGGATGTTCACCTACGCCTTCGTCTGCATGCTGCCTTTCTGTTACCGCGACCTCATCTCGACCGACTGGACACAACTGTTGCCCTCTGCCTGGTGGTCAATCGCTTTCATTGTGGTCTGTGCCACATTCATCAGCTATATGTTCATCGTGGTGGGTCAGAAGCACCTGCGCCCCACCGTGGCGGGAATGTACAACTACATCCAGCCGCTCGTGGCGTGCATCGTAACCATCTGCCTCGGCATGGACTCGTTCAACCTGACGAAGGTCATTGCCGTGGTTCTCATCTTCGGCGGTGTCTACCTCGTCACAGCCAGCCGCAGCCGCGCCGAAATGGACGACTACCACAAGCGCTTGGCGACGGAAGGCAATGCGGCTCAGGAAGCAGAGAAGACGCCAGAGGGCAAAGGGTAAGGCTTTAGGGTGTTTTCACTCAATAAATAAGAATCCCCCGAAAACCATCAATTGGCTTTCGGGGGATTTTAGTTGTAAATACAGAATTTGCGTTTACTCCGCCAGCGCCTTCTGGAGGGCGGCGACGGCAGCGGCAGGGCTGTCGGTCTGCTCCAGCATGGTGACGAACTTGGAACCGACTATGACGCCGGCGGCATGGGCATCGGCGGCACTGCGCGTGGCGTAGTTGGAAATGCCGAAGCCGATGAGGAACGGGTTGCGGAGACCCATGTTCTGGAGGGCGGTGAAGTAGGCCTGCTTGGCTTCGTTGAACGACTTCTGTGCGCCCGTCACGGCGGCGGAGCTGACGGCGTAAATGAAACCGTCGGTGGCGGCGTCGATGCGTCGGATGCGGTCCTCTGGCGTTTCGGGCGTAACGAGGAATATGAACTCGATGCCATAGGCTTTCGCCGTTGCACTGAATTCTTTTTCGTAAACCTCAAAAGGCAGGTCAGGAATGATGAGTCCGTCGATGCCGATTTCCTTGCAGGCACTGCAGAATTTTTCAAAACCGTAGTGGGCAATGGGGTTGAGGTAGCCCATCAGAATGAGGGGGATATGGATTTCGCGGCGCACGTCGCGGAGCTGCTCCAGAAGTTTGCGCACGGACATTCCACCACGCAAAGAGGCAGACGCGGCATTCTGAATGACTGGGCCGTCGGCGAGCGGGTCGCTGAAGGGAATGCCGATTTCGACCATATCGACACCGCCGGCCTGCAGGGCGCGGAGCGTGTCGAGCGTGCCGTCGGGCTTGGGGTGACCGGCACAAAAATAGACAGAAAGAATACCCGAAGGTTTCTGCTGAAAGAGTTGGTTGATTCTATTCATTGTTGCGGATTTTTTCGATGAATGATTGGAGTGCCGCCACGTCCTTTACGCCGGGGGCGGTCTCGAAGCGGCTGTTGAGGTCTATGCCCTGCCATGCGGGGTGGCTGAGGCTCTGGAGGGCGGTCAACGACTGCGGACCGATGCCGCCGCTCAGCAGGAAGGGCACGTGTCCCGTGTAGTGCTGGAGCAAAGACCAGTCGTAGCTCACACCACTGCCGCCGTGGGCAGGCGTTGGGGTATCGAAGAGGAAGTAGTCTGTGCAACCGAGGTACGGATGCGTGGCTTCGCCCAGAAGTTCATTGGCGGGGAGGGCGCGAATTATGCGCAAACCCGTCTCGCGCAATTTGTAGCACATCTCAGGCGTGGCTTCGCCATGGAGTTGCACGGTGTTGAGTCCGAACTCACGAACACGCGACATGACTTCGCCGAAACGGGGCGAGACGAAAACGCCGACTCGCGTGGCATGCTCGGGCAGATAGTCGGGACGGGCGTCTACATAGCGCGGCGAACGCGGATAGAAGATGAAGCCCATCCAGTCGGCTCCGGTTTTCTCGACGGCGCGAATGTTGTCGGCCTCGCGCAGACCACATACTTTGATAATCATCGCTAGTGGGATAAGAAGTTTATGCCTCGTCGGCGGGATTGAGCAAGCAGTTGAGGTAGGCCTTGAGGGCATCGCCCGGCACATCGTGCTTCATGAAGGCCTCGCCGACCAGAATGCCGCGGTAGCCGGCACTGAGGACGCGGCGGGCAACGGCGGGGTCGAGCAAACCGCTCTCTGATATAGGCAACGGTCCTGCGGGAAGCTGGTCGAAGAGGCGGATGGACTGTTCGGGGTCTGTGCGGAACACCTTCAGGTCGCGGTTGTTCACGCCGAGCACATCGACGTTGGGCGAATAGGCCTCAAGTTCTTCGGCACTATGGATTTCGAGCAGCACCTCAAGTCCGGCTTCCTTCGCCACAGCCGCCAGTTCGTGGCAACGCGCCGCACCGATGGCGGCTGCGATGAGCAGAATGGCGTCAGCACCGGCGGCACGCGCTTCGTAAATCTGGTAGGGGTCGATGATGAACTCCTTTCGCAGAATGGGGAGCGACGTCAAAGGGCGGGCAGCCACCACGTCGGCGAGCGAACCGCCGAAGAAGTCGTGGTCCGTGAGGATGGAAAGCGCTGCGGCACCGGCAGCCTCGTAGGTAGGGATAATATCCTCGGGGCGGGCGTCACGCTTAATCCAATCTTTCGACGGCGAGCGGCGTTTGAACTCGGAAATGACACCACCAGGCGTCTGTTCGAGCGAGCGACGCAGGCTGCGCGGCGCGGGGACATCTGCCATAGCGGTTTTCACCTCGGTCAAAGGACGGCGGCTCATGCTTTCTGCCACCTCTTCGACCTTGCGGGCGAGGATTTTGTCTAATATATTCGACATGGAAAATACAGATTACTGATTGGCCGCCACAAAACGCTTGAAGCAGTCGGCAGCGCGACCACTCTTAATTGACTCGTCGGCTTCGGCCATGCTGTCGGTCAGGCTCTTTTCCGGACAAATCGTACGGATAGCCACAGCAGCATTGGCAATCACACAATTGCGCTGAGCGGGCAGTGCCTTATCCTGCAGCACGGCGTCAAAAATGGCGGCAGCCGCCTGGGGCGTTTCGCCACCCGAAAGTTCGGCGTGCGTGGCTTCGGGGAAATTGAGGTCGGCGGGTACATAGACCTGCTCGAAGTTGTTGGTCATCACCTTGAAATCGGACGTGAGGGAAATCTCGTCGTAGCCGTCAAAGCTGTTGACCACCGTGAAACCGATGCCGAGGCGCTGAAGCGTCTGCGTGTAGAGTCGCATCTGGTCGAGCGTGGCCACGCCAAGCAACTGGTAGGCGGGACGGCACGGATTGACGAGCGGACCAAGGAGGTTGAAGATAGTCTTCACACCCAAGGCGCGGCGCAACGGTCCTACAGCAGCAAGGGCGGGATGGAAGAGCGGAGCGTGGAGATACGCCACACCACTGGCCTCAATGGAGCGGCTCAGGCGGTCGGCGTCGTTGGAGAATTTCACGCCGTGCTGTTCGAGCACTGTACTGGCACCGCTCACCGACGTGGCGCCGTAGTTGCCGTGCTTAGCCACCTTATAGCCTGCACCTGCCACCACGAAGCAGGCGCACGTAGAGATGTTGAACGTATTTTTGCCATCACCGCCAGTGCCCACGATGTCGATGGCTTTATAGGCCGAGAGGTCAATGGGATGGGCACGCTCCACGAGCGTACGGCGGAAGCCGAGCAGTTCTTCTACGTGAATGGCACGCATATTATATACTGAGAGAAGGGCAGCCACCTGGGCTTCGGGATACTTTTTGTCGGCAATGCCGTTGAGGACTTCGTACGCCTCTTGTTCGGTCAGCACATCATGCTGGTACAAACGTTCGAGAATCTTTTTCATATCAATCAAAAGGGTTTTGTTTTTTGGGGATTTCCGTGGAGGAAATTTCGGATAATGGTGCGCCCCTCGGGGGTCAGCACGCTTTCGGGGTGGAACTGAATGCCGTGGACGTCGTAGTCGCGATGGCGGAGGCCCATAATGTAGCCCTCGCGGCTCGTGGCTGTGACTTCGAGGCAGGAAGGAAGTCCTTCGTGTTCGACCACCCAAGAGTGGTAGCGCCCTACGGCAATCTCGCTGGGCAATCCGGCGAAGATGTAGTCGGGAGCTGTGAGTGTGACGGGCGTCTGCACACCGTGGAACACGCCAGAGAGGTTCAGCAGTTTGGCACCGAACACTTCGCCGATGGCCTGTTCGCCAAGGCATACGCCAAGGATGGACTTCGAGGCGGCATAAGTGCTGATGACAGGCTTGAGCAGTCCGGCCTCATCGGGAATACCCGGACCGGGCGAGAGGACAATCTTGTCGAACGACGCGAGGTCTTCAAGTTTGAACTGGTCGTTGCGCAGCACGGTGACGGCAGCGCCCTCCTCTTCGAGCAACTGGAAGAGGTTATAGGTGAAAGAGTCGTAGTTGTCGATGAGGACAACGCGAATCTGCGATTGCGGAGAATTTGATTGTGGCATGGCTTTTTGCTTTAGCTGAAACAAAATGTGTGGCTCAGTCGGTCTCGGCCTCGATGATGGCCTTGCGGAGGGCACCGAGCTTGTTGTTCACTTCCTGCAACTCGTATTCCTCATTGCTGGCAGCCACGATGCCACCGCCTGCCTGGAACCAAAGTTCGCCGTTGCGGCTGACGAAGGAGCGGATGGTAATGGCTTGGTTGAGCGTGCCGTTGAGTCCGATGAAGCCGATGCAACCGCCGTAAGCACCGCGGTTGTGCGGTTCGTAAGCACTGATGAGTTGCAACGCCTTCACCTTGGGCGCACCGCTCAGCGTGCCGGCGGGGAAGGTATCTGCCAAGAGTTTGATGGGGTTTGTGCCGGGGCGGATGTTTCCGCTCACGCGGCTCACGAGGTGGATGACGTGGCTGTAGTATTGCGTGTCCTTCAGGAAGTCCACTTGCACCCCAGTGCAGTTACGGTTGAGGTCGTTGCGCGCCAAGTCCACGAGCATGACGTGTTCGGCGTTCTCCTTTGGGTCGGCCAAGAGGGCTGCTGCTGCTTTGGCGTCAGCCTCCAAGTCGCCACAGCGGCGCGTCGTACCAGCGATGGGGTCAATGTAGGCCTTGCCCGCGTCGATGCGGCAGTGGGTTTCGGGCGACGAACCGAAAATGCGGAAGCCGCCGAAGTCGAAGTAGAAGAGATAGGGCGAGGGATTGATGCGGCGCAGGGCGCGGTAGAGTTGGAAGTCGTCGCCCTCATAGCGCTGCACGAAACGGCGCGACAGCACTATCTGGAACACGTCGCCACGCAGGCAGTGACGGATGCCGCGACGGATGTTTGCCTTGTGCTCCTCGTCAGTGAGGGGCGACGTCGTGGGTCCGACGGCGTGAAAGCCGTAGGTGGCGTAGTCGTTGTTCTGCAACGCGCGGACAATGCGGTCCATGCCGCTCTGCTCGCCATCAGCCAGCAGTTCCAGCAACATCAGTTCGTTCTTGAAGTCGTTGAAGACAAGAATATACCGATACAATATGTAGTGGATATCGGGTGCGTCGTTGATGGGGTCGGTGCTGTCCTTCACGTCGATGTTCTCGAAGTAGCGCACGGCGTTGAAACCCATATAGCCGTAGAGACCGCAGTAGTTGCTGTACTCGCCTTCCACTTTGAAGCGCTGCATGAAATTGTCGATGGCGTCGGGCACGGTGAAGTCGGGCGAAACGGGGCGTTCCTCGCGACTGCCGTCGGGCAACTTTATCGTGGCGATGCCGTGGGTGATGCTGACGGACGCGATGGGCGCGAGGCCGATGAAGGAGCGGTTGTTTTCCGCACCATGGTAGTCGGAGCTTTCCATCAAAGCACTCTGCACGAAGAGGTCACGCACCTTCAGATAGGTGCTGACGGGCGTACTCAAGTCGCCGTCCAGGGCGCGGGCGTTGACGGTGAAGCTGAATTTCTTTTCTGAGACAGACATATTTTGTGGAGAAATCTTTTTCGATGAATATTTCTGTTGATTTGCTGTGCGCCAGTTATTTCACGAAGTCCTTGGCGTGCTTCAGATACGTGGCCATGTCCTTGTCGCCACGTCCCGAGAGGGTGAGCACCACGACGTCTTCGGGGCGGAACTTGAGTTTGTGCAATGCGCCAAGGGCGTGCGCCGACTCGAGGGCGGGCAGGATGCCGTCCAGGCGGTTCAGTTCGTAGGCCGCAGCGAGTGCTTCGTCGTCGTTGATGGGCATAGCCGTGGCGCGTCCGGTTCTGACGATGTGCGCATGGAGCGGGCCAATACCAGGGTAGTCCAGACCGGCTGAGATAGAGTACGGTTCAATGACCTGACCGTCCTCGTCTTGAATGACGAGCGAGCGCGAGCCGTGGAGTACGCCTTCCGTTCCTGCAGCGAGGGTGGCAGCCGTTTCACCAGTCTCCACGCCCTTTCCGCCAGCCTCAGCAAGCACAATCTTCACGTCGAGGTCGTCGAGGAAATGGAAGATGGTGCCTGCGGCGTTCGAGCCGCCGCCAATACACGCCACCAAGTAGTCGGGCGTTTCGCGGCCTTCCTTCTCGAGCAACTGCTTGCGGATTTCCTTACTGATGACGCTCTGCATACGTGCCACGAGGTCGGGATATGGGTGCGGCCCCATGGTAGAGCCGATGAGGTAGTAGGTATCGGAGGGGTGGCAGCACCAGTCGCGGATGGCCTCGTTGCAAGCGTCCTTGAGCGTCTTGTTGCCGCTCTGCACCGGCACGACTTCTGCGCCGAGCAGGCGCATTTTCTCAACGTTGGGACGCTGGCGTTCCACGTCGGTAGCGCCCATATAGACCACGCAAGGCATATCCATCAGCGCGCAGACCGTAGCCGTTGCCACACCGTGCTGTCCGGCACCCGTTTCAGCCACGATGCGTTTCTTGCCCATGCGGCGGGCCAGCAGAATCTGACCAATGGCATTGTTGATTTTGTGCGCACCAGTATGGTTCAAGTCTTCACGTTTCAGATAGATTTTGCAGCCGTGCAGTTTGCTGAGCGACTTCGACAGATAGAGGGGCGAGGGGCGACCCACATAGTCGCGGAGCAGGGCTTCATATTCCTGACGGAAGTCCTCGCTGTCAATGATTTGGCGATAGCAGTCGCCGAGTGCCTTCACACAGGGCTGCAAAATTTCGGGGACATAAACGCCGCCGAAGTGGCCAAAGTAGCCTTCTTTGTCAACTTGAAATGGACTCATTGTATGTTTCGTTTTTAGTTTTGTATCATTTAGGATGTGTCGAGACTTCCTCACTGCATCCAGCCTCACGAAGTTTTCGTTTTCTCCCGACCGGGCTTAAAAGCAAATTCGGCGGCCTGTCGTAAGTTGGACAGACCGCCGAATTTTTGTTTCTTATTTTGTTTTCGGTGTGGTACGCACTTCAGAACTTACGACTATTTGAGTTGTAAGCGACGCCACCAAAAGTTATTTACATTGACCAGATTCATTCTTTTTCTTTGCAGTTTGAAATCTGTTGCAAAAGTATAGCCTTTCGTTCGTTCCACCAAATTTTTTCTTATAAAAATGCCTGCACGGTTACATTTTGTCCTTTTCTTTATGAAATAGGCAGGCTGAAATTACTCCAACAGCCCTCAGAAACAAAGATTTTACACGCATTCACAAGTACTTCCCAAAAGGATTTAGTATTTTTGTAATTGAGTTTCCGCAATGCGAGCGCCCCTAGGGAGTAAGAACTACGCTATATCAGCGTGTCCCCAATGGGAGCGTGCGGATTTCCACCCGCATAGCAAGGCAACACGACCGAGCGCGAGCGAGGGCGCAGAGTGCCTTGCGGTCGCCCCACTCTTTCATAATATTCCCAAAACAAAACGACTATGCCCGAGCACATTATCTCCCTACCCCAATTAGACATCGAACTGGGCTTCGCCGCCTCGTGCATCGAGGGAATGGCGCGCGAAATGAACTGCTCCTATCGGGATGTGGTAGCTCGCATGAAGCGCACGGGGATGCTCAAAAACTTTATCCTACCCTACTACGAACAGCTTCATACTGAGAGCCGCGAGCACGTCACCGAGATTGCGATGGACTACTTGAAGAAAGAGGAGGCCAAATCATGAAGATATTCGTTTATCACGGCGGCACAGATTGTGTAGAAAAGCCGCTCTGCCACATCGGTCGACCCAATCTTGATTTTGGGCAGGGCTTCTATTTGACCGAAATGAAGGAGCAGGCCATCAGTTGGGCAAAGTTCTTGGCAGGTCGAAGAGAGCGCACGCCCATTGTCAATATCTACCAATTGGATAAGTCTGCAATCCTGGCTGAAGCCAGATGCAAGATTTTCAAAGAGTACGACGAAGAGTGGCTCAACTTCATCGCCCGAAGCCGCAAGGGGCTGAATCCGGCTGCCGACTACGACTACATCGAAGGCGGAATAGCCAACGACCGCGTGATAGACACCATCAATTTGTACATTGCCGGACTGATGAGTATTGAAGTCGCACTCAACCGCCTTGCGCAACATCGTCCCAACAACCAGATTTGTCTTTTGAACCAAGACCTCACCGACAAATTTCTCATCTATGAAAGAAGCGAACACGTCGAATGACCCCATCAACTCCCCGCAAGTCCAAGAAATCATTCTCAGCAGTCGCATCGGGATTATTGCCGCCGAGATTTCGCGGCAGTTGGGAGTGTCGCCAGCCGAGGCGCTGGTGATGTTCTACGAGAGCAGGACTTGCGAGCAACTGCACGACAAGAGCAGCGGTCTTTACCTTTACGGCAATCTCTACATTGTCGACGAGTTCATGTTGGAGCACGGATTGCCCCTCAAGAAGGCCGCGCCACCGCAAGCCCCACAATCTTAACCCTTTCTCCACAAAAAATCCCCACCTTCCTTTGCCATTTCTCCGTCTAAGCGTAACTTTGCAGACGATTTCGCCCGCCGTCCGGAAAAGGAAGTCTGAAAAAGGCGGGCCGAGTGCTTGATAAACCTCGTAAAAAACAAGAACAATGAACCAACGATTCTCCGTGAGCCTCCCGTTCATGTTGTTAGGAGTGCTCTTCTGTGTTTGTCTCATCGCAGCCAACTTGCTCGAAGTGAAGCAAGTGACGGTTGGTCCGCTCGAAATGACGGCCGGCCTCATCGTTTTTCCCGTTTCTTATATTATTAACGACTGCATGGTCGAAGTGTGGGGCTATCGCCGCGCGCGTCTCGTCATCTGGTTGGGGTTCCTGATGAATTTTCTTTTCGTCGTCTTCGGTCTGTTGGCAGATGCCCTCCCCGGCGCCCCCTATTGGGAAGGCGACGCTGGTTTCCACGCCATCTTCGGACTCGCGCCGCGCATTGCCGCCGCCTCGTTCGTGGCCTTCCTCGCCGGCTCGTTCCTCAATGCCTACGTCATGAGCCGCATGAAGGTACGCTCCGGCGGACGCCATTTCTCCGTCCGCGCCATCGCCTCCACCATTGCCGGCGAGGCTGCCGACTCCGTCATCTTCTTCCCCCTCGCCCTCGGCGGCGTAGTGCCCTGGAGCGTCATGCCCGCCATGATGCTCACGCAGGTCGCCCTCAAGACGCTCTACGAAGTCATCGCCCTGCCGCTCACAATCCGCGTGGTCAAGTGTGTGAAACGCATTGAGGGTGAAGACACTTACGACGACCACATCTCCTACAACATCTGGAAAATATTCGATTTATGATACATCTCGACAACAGCCGCGCCCTCGTCGTCTACAGCGGCGGACAGGACTCCACGACCTGTCTGTTCTGGGCGAAGGCCAATTTTGAAGAAGTCCACGCCCTGAGTTTCATCTACGGTCAGAAACACGTCCACGAGGTGGACCTCGCCGAAGAAATTGCCCGTGAGGCAGGGGTCGGTTTCGACAAGATGGACGTTTCGTTCATCTCCCGCTTAGCCCCAAATTCGCTGACCGATTCGTCCATACCCATGGACAGCGAGAAGCCTGCCGGCGGCCCGCCCAATACGTTCGTGCCAGGCCGCAACCTCTTCTTCCTGAGCATCGCCGCCGTCTACGCCCGCGAGCGTGGCATCCGCCATTTGGTGACGGGCGTATCGCAGACCGACTTCTCGGGCTACCCCGACTGCCGCGACGCCTTCATCCGCAGTCTCAACGTGACGCTCAACATGGCGATGGAGGAGCAGTTCGTCATCCACACGCCGCTCATGTGGATTGACAAATGCCAGACGTGGGCACTTGCCGACCGCCTCGGCGTGCTCGACCTCGTGCGCGAAAAGACGCTCACTTGCTACAACGGGGTCAAGGGCGACGGCTGCGGCCACTGCCCTGCCTGCAAACTGCGCCGCGAAGGGCTCGAGCAATACCTCCACACTGAGGACAAAACTGCCCTGCTCCCCACCTTCCTCGTCCACGGAATCTGAAACCGCTATACATATTATATATATGATCACAAACCGAGAAGCCGACAATCTGAATGCCTTAGGCAAGCAGACAACATACCGCGACGACTACGCCCCAGAAGTGCTGGAGACCTTCGAGAACAAGCACCCCGACAACGACTACTGGGTGCGGTTCAACTGCCCCGAGTTCACGAGCCTCTGCCCCATCACGGGACAGCCCGACTTTGCCGAAATCCGCATCAGCTACCTGCCCGACCGCCGCATGGTGGAGAGCAAGAGCCTCAAGCTCTACCTCTTCAGTTTCCGCAACCACGGCGACTTCCACGAGGACTGCGTCAACGTCATCATGAAGGACCTCATCCGCCTCATGGCTCCCAAATACATCGAGGTGACGGGCATCTTCACGCCCCGCGGCGGCATCAGCATCTACCCCTACGCCAACTACGGCCGCCCGGGCACGAAGTACGAAGAACTCGCCGACTATCGCCTCCGCCAGCACGACTTATAGCGGTGCGGCAGGGAGGAAACCAATATTTCCGCCGCGCGGCATTGATTTCACCACCCCAGTTACCGAAATTTTTGCGCGGGTTTCTAACTCATTCAGCCAGAGTAATTTAAATCTCTGTCAGAACAATGAAAAATTAGTCCTGAGCTTTTAAAAATTAGTCCAGGGCT
>JAUNOO010000026.1 GCA_030531095.1 Bacteroidales bacterium | reverse complement strand
CTCAGGACTAATTTGCGAAAGCTCAGGACTAAATTATGATAGCCAATGTCTGAGTTGTAAAAACTGGAAGAAAAGTTTACAAGAGTGCCAGCAAACTGTTCAGCGGACGGCAAGCGCGCGTTGTTAATCTACTGGCGCGGCGGCAAGAATGGGATTTTTGCACCTTCCACGGTGCGATTTTAAAAGAAAAATGCACCGTGGAAGGTGCATTTTTTGAAAAGTGGTGCTTCACGCTCAGAGTGGGTCGACGTCGAAGAAGAGATTGACGCTACGGTAGGCGGGGCGGGCGATGAGGGCGCGACGGGCGGCGAGGAGGGTGCGGCGCACGCCTTGGATGGGGAGGTCGAGGGCGACTTTGAGGACGAGTTTGCGGATGTGGAGGTACTGGACGCGGCTGACGGCGGGGCTGTCGGGACCGAGGAGGGCGTCGGCGAAATGGGGGTGCAGGAGGGCGGCAAAGGCCTCGGCGGCGGCGGCGCAGGTGGACTCGTCGCGGTGCTTGAGGTAGATGTCGATGAGGCGGACGAAGGGGGGATAGCGGAACGCCTCGCGCTCGCGGAGCTGCTGGGCGAACATGGCGGCATAGTCGTGGGCGACGACTTGGTGGACGAGGGGGATGTCGGGCTGGCGCGTCTGGAGGACGACGATGCCCTGGCGGCCACGGCGGCCAGCGCGCCCTGCCACTTGCGCCATCATCTGGAAAGCGCGCTCGTAGGCGCGGAAGTTGGGGACGCTGAGCATCTGGTCGGCATTGAGGATGCCGACGACGCGGACGCGGTCGAAGTCGAGCCCTTTTGTGACCATCTGTGTGCCGATGAGGACGTCGGTCTGGCCGGTTTGGAAGTCGCGGATGATTTGTTCGTACGCCGAGCGGGTGCGGGTGGTGTCGAGGTCCATGCGAGCCACGCGGGCGGCGGGGAAACAGGAGGCGACGGATTCTTCAATCTTCTCCGTGCCGATGCCGACGGCATGGAGGGAGGGTTCTTCGCAGTTGGGACACAGGGTGGGCACGGGGTAGGAAGCGCCGCAGTAGTGGCAGACCAGACGGGAGGCTTGGCGGTGATAGGTGAGGGGGACGTCGCAGGCGGTGCAGCGGGGCGTCCAGCCGCACTTGCGGCACTCGAGGACGGGGGCGTAGCCGCGGCGGTTCTGGAAGAGAATGGCCTGCTCGCCCTCGGCGAGCGCGTGGTTGATTTCTTGGGTGAGGCGGGGCGAAAATGGGGTGGTCATTTGCTTTTTGCGCCGCAGTTCCTTGACGTCCTCCACGAAGATTTGGGGCAACTGCACGCCGCCGAAGCGTTCGGTGAGGGCGACGTAGCCGTACTTGTGGGAGACTGTGGCGTTGTAGTAGGACTCGACAGCGGGCGTCGCGGTGCCGAGAAGGACTTTTGCGCCGCAGAGGCGGGCAAGCACAATGGCGGCGTCGCGGGCGTTGTAGCGCGGGGCGGGGTCCTGCTGCTTGTAGCTGGTTTCGTGCTCCTCGTCGACGATGACCAGACCGAGGTTGCTGAAGGGGAGGAAGAGGGAGGAGCGGACGCCGAGGATAAGGGGGAAGGCGCGGGAAGTAAGTTGACGCTGCCAGAGTTCGACGCGCTCCACGTCGGGAAACTTGGAGTGGTAGACGCCCATGTCGCTGCCGAAGACGCGACCGAGGCGGGTGGTGATTTGGGTGGTGAGGGCGATTTCGGGGACGAGATAGAGCACCTGGCGGCCGGCGTCTAGGGTGCGGCGGATGAGGGACGTATAGATTTCGGTCTTGCCGCTGGAGGTGACGCCGTGGAGAAGGCAGACGTCTTTCTCCTCCCACTCGCGGAGGATGGCGTCGTGGGCGGTCTGCTGGGCGGCGTTGAGAACGGGGCGGGCAGCCGCGGGGTCGGCAGTGTGGGTGGTGAGGCGGTCGACGGCGACCTCGAAGGTATCGACCACGCCCTTGCGGCGCAGGGTGGCGAGGGCGCTCTCGCTGCCAGGCCAGCGACGGCGCACTTCGGCGCGTGCCAACTGAGGCTCAGCGATGAGTGCCATGACGATTTCGGCCTGACGGGGCGACCGTTTGAGGGCGTCGAGGAGGGCGTGCTGGGCGGCTTCCGACTGGTAGTCGGGGGCGAGGCGGAGGTGGGACGCGGTGCGGGGACGGTAGGCGCGGCTGAGGCGTTCGGAAACTTGCACGACGCCGTCCTCTATGAGCCGCCGCAGGGCGGGGAGGAGACCGGTCTCGGCTTTACACTTCTTGAGGAGTTCGTCGATGGTGAGCGACTTGCCGGCAGGGACAGCGCGGAGAGCTTGCAAAAGGATGTGCTGGCGGGGAGTGAGGGTCTGCAGGGCGGCAGACGGCGCGTCTTCTTCGTCTTTGGAAATTGCGTCCGCCAGGGCTTCTTCGTCTTCCTCTGTAAATTCCTCGGCGAGGCTGACGCGCGTTTCGCTCTCGAGTTTGAGCCCGGAGGGGAGAGCGGCTTTCATGACTTCGCCGGGCGTACACATATAATAATTGGCCATCCAGCGCCAGAAGTCCAACTGGCGGGGGAGGATGAGCGGCGCGGCATCGACGAGGTCCGCCACGGGTTTGAGCCCTTCGGTGTCGACGGGGAACGTGCCGGGGCGGCGGATGACGATGGCGGTGTAGTATTTGCGCTTGCCGAGGGGAACAACGACGCGACTGCCCACGACGACCTGCTCCGCCAACTCGGCGGGGAGCTGATAGGTGAAGGCGCCGGGCACTGCCAAGGGGAGCACCACGTCCACGGTGTCGACGGGGACGCAACTGCCAGTGGCGGGTATGGACGTGGAGGCGGATTTGGACATGAATGACAGTTTTTTCTGTGGAGGGCGGCGGGAGGGCGTTCAGTTCTATCCCGCGCGGCGAAACGACGGGAACCCCCTATCTCACCTTCACGGGAACGCCGGCACGGAGGGCGGCGGACGCCGTCATCGTGGCAGGCTGAGAGGGGAAGATGATGAGGAGGTTGTGGAAGGAGAAGTAGCGCTCGAACTGCTCGGGCAGTTTCTCCATATAGTTGTGGTGCGAGAGGGTACCGCGGCGGGCGGCGACGAAGATGACCATGTGGGCCTGCTTCGTGTCGTGCGCTACGGTGATGAAATCGTGCCAGTTGTTGTAGATGTGCTGCTCGGCATGCACGTTGATTTTCTGCTCGTCCCAAACCTGCTGGAGGGCGGCGAGGGTGCCGCGTCCGCTGTAGGAGTCGATGGGGCAACGAATCTGGGCGGCGAGGAGGCCCACACGGCGCACCCATCCGCCAAAACCGGGCTCGAATTCTGCCTTGCGCGGCACGACGAGGTGGATGCGCATGACGGTGTTGAGGGGAATGACGGGGCGGTAGATGAATATTTGCTGCTCGACGGCGGCAACGAGGTCGGTGGTGAGTTTGCCGTAGAAGGCTTCGGTGAGGCGCGTCTTCTGGTGGAGACCGATAATGAGGTCGGAGGCGTCAAACTCCTTCATTGTGTGGGAGATGCCGCTGACGACGTTGACCGACCAACGGCTGCGCGTGACGAGGCGGACGTTGGCGGCGGCAGATATTTTGGCGGCGCGCTCCAACTGCTTGAGCCCTTCGCCGCGAGCGTCGGGGTCGTCCTCGAGTACCACGTTGAGGGCGGTGAGCGGCGTGGCGGAATTGGGCGTGCGCAACATGAGACCGATGGAGACGAGGTGGGGCACGTTCTCGGGATTGGAAATGGCGAGGAGCAGACGGTCGTGCTCACCGCCGGGCGCGGTGTCGTCGGGCTTGCCGCTCTCTGCGATGCGGCGCGCCACGTTTTCGGTGACGAACGAACTGACGATACAGGTGATGAGGATGAACATCATGGCGCCGTTGAGGACGTCTTCGTCGAGCAGGCGCGAACCGTCGGGGAGGATAATTTGGTAGCCCACAAGTACGACGGCGAGGGTGGCGGCGGCGCGCGAGTTGGTGAGGCCGAACATGAGGGTGCGCTCGGTGGCAGCCATGCGGAATACTTTCTGCGTGCCCCAGGCGGCGAGCCACTTGCTGAACGTGCCGACAACTATCATGACGGCGGCAACGAGGAAGACGTTGGGGTGTTCAACGAAGGCGCGGACGTCGAGCAGCATACCCACACCGATAAGGAAATAGGGGATGAAGAGGGCATTGCCCACAAACTCAAGGTGGTTCATGAGCGGAGACGAGGGCGGGATGCTGCGGTTCAGGACGATGCCGACGAGGAATGCGCCGAGGATGCCTTCCATGCCCACAAACTCCATCAGGCCTGCGCCGAGGAAAACGAGACCGAGGACAAAAATATATTGCACCACGCCGTCGTCGTAGCGGCGGAAGAACCAGCGCGCCAGACGGGGAAATACGAGGATGATGACGATACTGAGCAGAATGACTTTGCCCACAAGCCACATCCAATAGAGACCCGAAACGCCGTCCTTGAACACTCCGCCGACGACGGCAAGGACAAGGAGTGTGAGGGTGTCCGCCACGATGGTGCCGCCCACGGCAATGCTGACGCTGATGCGGCGCGAAAGGCCGTAGCGCAGAACGAGGGGATAGGCAATGAGCGTGTGGGAGGCATACATGGCAGCCATGAGGACGGAGGCGGCTACACCATAGTGAAGCAGTCCGTAGTTGGCGCCGAAGCCGAGGAGGATAGGGATGCCGAAACTGAGGAGACCGAGCGTGAGGGCGCGCCCGCGAATTTTCTGGACATCCTGCATGTTCATCTCCAGCGAGGCGAGAAACATGATGTAGTAAAGCCCCACCTTGCCGAAAAGTTCAAAACTGCTGTCGCGGTCAAGGACGTGGAAGCCGTGAGGACCGATGAGGACACCCGCCGCAATCATACCCACGATGGAGGGAATGCGCAGTCGTTCGAGCAACATCGGCGCAAAGAGGATGATGCTCAAGACCACAAAAAATATCCAAGTGGGATCCGAGATAGGCAAGTATGTCGTCAAGTCCGGAAACATGGGTGCAAAATTACGAAAAAAAACAATGGGAACGGCTCTTCGGGTCTTGAGTCTGTGCCTTTTGTGCTCAAATTAGGAACTTTGCGACAGGGCGGGAAGCTGCTGCGAAAAAATTATGCACGGAAAACATTATGTTCGCGGTGCATAATAATTTTTTTGAGGCATCCCCACGACCAAAATTTTCTCTCTTCTCGCCGCGCGCCAAATATCGCGCCGCCCACTGCGGTCAGAAACAAAAAAGGGCGAGAATGAAAAAAGAACGCCCCGATTTTGTCAGCCCGACTTTCTAAAACGCGCACGGAGGGCGGTGCAAGTGGCAGATTGACAGAAATTTCTGGCGTCCGACGGGCAAATATCAAGGGCGAACGGGCAGATTTCAATTGTTTTTAGTACTTTTGCACCGTCCCTTTCAGGCTTTGCCTGACGGGGGACGCTCTTACTGCAAATTGAAAAAATAAATTCAGACTCAGAAATATGAACGTAGCAATTGTGGGCGCCAGTGGCGCCGTAGGCCAAGAATTTCTTCGCGTACTGGCCGAGCGCAATTTCCCCATCGACAAACTCGTACTCTTCGGCTCTCAGCGCAGCGCCGGGAAGACCTACAACTTTAAGGGCAAGGACTATACCGTCCAGCTGCTCCGCCACGGCGACGACTTCAAGGACATCGACATCGCCTTCACGTCGGCAGGCGCCGGCGTGTCGAAGGAGTATGCCGAGGACATCACCAAGTACGGTGCCGTCATGATCGACAACTCTTCCGCCTTCCGTATGGACGAAGACGTGCCCCTCGTGGTGCCTGAGTGCAATCCTGAGGACGCTCTGAAACGTCCGCGCGGCGTAATTGCCAATCCTAACTGCACTACCATCATGATGGTTGTGGTACTGAAGGCTTTCGAGAATCTGAGCCACATCAAGCGCATTCACATCAGCTCCTATCAGGCTGCCAGCGGCGCAGGTGCCGCAGCTATGGACGAACTCTACGAGCAGTATCGCCAGGTACTCGCCGGCGAGCCCGTGACGGTCGAGAAGTTCCCCTATCAGTTGGCGTTCAACGTCATTCCGCAGGTCGACGTCTTCATGGACAACGGCTACACGAAGGAGGAAATGAAGATGTACAACGAGACGAAGAAAATCATGCACTCCGACGTGGAAACTTCCGCCATGTGCGTCCGCGTCCCCTCGCTCCGCTCCCACTCCGAGAGCATCTGGATTGAGACCGAGCGCCCCATCTCGGTGGAGGAAGCCCGTCAGGCCGTGCGCGAAGGCAACGGCTTGGTACTCATGGACGACCCTGCCAAGAAGGAATACCCCATGCCCCTCTTCCTCGCCGGTAAAGACCCCGTCTACGTGGGCCGCATCCGCAAAGACCTCGCCAACCCCAACGGCCTGACCTTCTGGATTGTGAGCGACCAAATCCGCAAGGGTGCCGCGCTCAATGCCGTACAGATTGCCGAATACCTCATCAAGGTAGGCAACGTCAAATAAAAAAGGGCACTCACCTTCGGGGCGAGAGGGGTGAAATTCATTCCCTGCCGCCAAAGGTTTTTGGAGAAGTTACAGGAGTCGGAACAATGCCATCGCCGCCCACTCGGGCGGATGTGGGCCGCTTCCTGTAACTTCTTTTCCTTTAAGATTTCAGCCTCATAAATCTGCCATGACCCACAACTTCTTCCCCTTCCTCATCATCTCCGCCTTCGTGGCCTTCCTCGACATTCTGCCGCTGCTCATCAAGCGTCGGCCGTGGCGCTACAACACGTCGATGTTCGTGCAGACGCTCGTGGCGGGCATGGTGATATTTGCCGTGTCGCTCCCCGCGGTGCCGTGGTGGGCGCAGGGGCCGGTCATCGCCGTGGTGCTGTCACTGCCGATGCTCATCCTGCCGCTCGTGCGCGGGGCGTACGTCTGGTACGGCGCACTCCTCAACAGCATTGTGGTGGGCTTCGTGTTCTCGCTCATCCACCACTTTCTCCCCGCCATCGCCAGTTTCTTCTCGGCGGCGGCATGATTTTTCTGCATCAACAATCCAAACCCATATTGAAATGAAAAAAAGACTACTCCTGATGTTGCTCGCCCTCACGTCTGTCGTGGGGCAGGTCGGTGCCATCAACTTGCCGGCGCCCACCGACGACGAGACATCCACCAGCGACACGTCCGCCGAACTCTCCATCATCCCCTACCCCGCCTCGCTGACGCGCGGTGAGGGAACGCTCGCGCTGTCGGGGCTGACGGCGGTCAATTATGCCGTGGCGGACTCCACGCAGGCACTCGCCGAAGACCTTGCTGCACAACTCAACGCGGCAGCAGGCCTTTCGCTGAAGGCGACTGCGGGCAACGGTACGGCGGTGGCGGGCGCCATCAACTTCGTTTACGCCTCTCAGGCTGACGGCGACGAGGCCTATACACTCGTAGTCGACGCCTCTGGCGTAACCATCACGGCGCAAGCCGGGGCGGGCTTCTTCTACGCCGTGCAGACGCTGAAGCAAATGCTCCCCGTCTCCATCTTCTGCGTAGATGAGGAAGAGTTGCCCGACACGACTTCCGTCTGGGCGCTGCCCTACGTAAGCATCGCCGACGCCCCGCTGCTGGGCCACCGCGGTTTCATGCTCGACGAGTCGCGCCACTTCTTCGGCATCGGCGAAGTGGAGAAGCTGATTGACGTAGCGTCCACCTACAAGCTCAACCGCTTCCACTGGCACCTGACAGACGACCAGGGCTGGCGCGTAGAGATTCCCGAATATCCACGGCTCACGACCGTGGGCGCCGTCCGCAGCGGCTCGCTCGTCATCAACGACCCCACCAACGGCGTGGAGTTCTACGACGACACGGAGTACGGCCGCGGCTGCTACTATACGCTCGACCAACTCGCCGAGGTGGTGGCATACGCCAAGGAACGCCACGTCGAAATCATCCCCGAGATTGACCTGCCAGGCCACATGGTGGCAGCGATTACAGCTTATCCCGAACTGAGCTGCGACCCCGACAAGACGTATGAAGTGCGCGTCGAAAAGGGCATCTCGTCCGACGTGCTCAACGTGGGCAGCGACTCGGTCATCGACTTCCTGAAATGCGTGCTGGGCCACATCGCCACCGTCTTCCCCTACCAATACATCCACATCGGCGGCGACGAATGCCCCACCGACGCCTGGCTGAGCAACGCCGACTGCAAGAAGCGCATCGAGGAGGAAGGCCTCAGCACCGTGAACGACTTGCAGCCCTGGCTGGTGGAGACACTGGGCTCCTGGCTGAAGAGCGAATACGGCAAAGACATCATCGTGTGGGACGAACTGCTGGCCTACTGGGACGACAGCTACACCACCGAGCCTGTCTTCATGGCGTGGCACAGTACCGCCTACACCGCCACTGCAGCCAACAAAGGCTTCAAGAGCATCTGCGTGCCCTATCTCCCGCTCTATTTTGACCAGCTCCAGGCGGAAGTGTCCGACCTTAAAGTCGACGAGCCCTACATGGGCGGCTACGGCGACGGCACGGTGAACACGGTGGAGGAAGTCTACAACTTCAACCCCCTCGTGAGCGTGTCGGGGAAGGAAGAATACGTGCTCGGCACGCAGGCCAACCTCTGGACAGAGAGCTGCTCCAGCCAGTACGAGGTGGAATACCAGCTCTTTCCCCGCCTGCTCGCGCTGAGCGAAACGGCATGGCTGCCCACGACGAAGAAGAACTACACGAACTTCCTCGCACGCCTGCAAGACAACATCGCCATCCTCACCCAGAAATACACCATGTACGCCGAACACGTCATCGTCAAGCCCGAACTGACGGCGGCGGAGGAGACACTCGAGGAAGCTTTGAACATACTCATATTCGCGCAGCCGGGCGCTGTGGGCCATCCCTCACAAGCGGCATACGACACGCTCGTCGAGGCGTACCGCACCCTTGCCCACATCAGCGAACCGACCGACGACGACGTGAATGCCCTCCTAACCGCCATCGAGACCTACAAGAACGCCGAAATCAAGCAGCCCGAGGCTGGCAAGATTTATGAGATTGTCTCCGCCGCCAACTATTTCCGCACGCGCTACAACAGTTCTACGGTCTATGCCGCCGGCGACGGCCTCAAATTCCACTATACGTCGCAGTTCGAGCCCGAAGAACAGTGGTACATCACGCCCCAGGCGACGGGAGGCTACCTCATCACCCAAGTGGGCAGCAGCAAAGCCGTGGAAATGCCCACCTACAACGCTCCGCTGACGCTCAGCGACGGCGGTGGCACGCCTGTCCGCTTCGACATCGCCAATCAGCCCACGGGCAACTACACTTATAGGCCCGGTGTCTTGACCATCACGGCATGGGCCGACTCCACCGCCTCATCGGCACGCCGCTTCTACGGCACGTCCGACGGCACGGTCATAGCCTACGACAGCACTGCCGTCTGCTCGCCCGCCGGCTGGCGCATCTACGAGGTGGAGGCCTACGACTACTACCTGAACAGCCTCTACGAAAAGTGCGTCCGCATCATCGCCGAAGCCGACCCGAAGTCGTACGGCCAGCCCACGCAGGAGGCGCTCGACTTCTTGCAGGAAAACCTCGTGACGCCCGCCGCCGAAGCCCTCAACGACTCCGTCACGGAGGAGGTCTACCTCAAGTACGTCGCCATCTACCAGCAGTTTACCGAAATGGAAACCGTGGGGCTCATCGAGTCGCTCGACGAGAGCCACCTCTACCGCCTCCGCAACGCCTACTACACGGACTACTACGCCTGCGTCAACACCGCCACGCTGTCAGTCCGTCCCCAACAGCTCGGCACGGGCGGCGACAACTACAACTGGGTCATCCGCAAGAACAATGACGGCACCGCCACGCTCTTCAGCGCCTTCAACGGCAAGCCAGCCTACGTCGTCTTCAACTCCAACAACGCGCAAGTGAAAGTGGGGAGGGACTACAGCTGGACACTCCGCGAAGTCGAGAACAGCCAAGGCGAGACGTGCATCGCCATCATCGACGCCACAGACACCTACGGCTGGTACATCAACCCGGGCGCCTGGGCCTACGTCCTGCTCAAGACCTACGACCAGAACGCCTGCGTCTGGACGTTCGAGAAACTTTCTGCAGAAGTGCCCACGGGCATCGAGCAAGTCACCACCGACGGCAGTGCCGACACGACGGGCGAGACCATCTACTACGACCTCTCCGGCCGCCGCGTCGCCCAGCCCGCCAACGGCATCTACATCACCAACCGCCACACGAAGGTGAAGAAATAAATCCGCCCTCGCGCGCGCGTATATATAATAAGGTGTGGGTCGATTCCAAATTGGGTCGGCCCACACCTTTTTCAAATAGGCGCTTCACGCCCACCCATTGCCCCACTAAAAACTAAGAGGAAAAATGCCCCGCCGCCAAAACTATCCCGACCGCATCCGCAAATTCTGAAACGCCGCCCCGTCCACCCCGCGCCGCAGCCAGAGAAATCTCAAAATCCACCAGTTCCCCAACAAGCTGATTCAGAGTCATTTAAACTACATCAGAGAAGTTCCAAAAAAGTCCTGAGCTAAATTAAAATAGTCCTGAGCTAATTCCCCAAAAGCTCAGGACTAATTCAAAAAAGCTCAGGACTAGTTTTTTGACGGCTTTGACCTGGGCTTTTTGTGCTGGTCGAAGTCCCGAAAACTGCTGTCCTAGTCTGAAAATTCGCCGTCCAAATCCGAAAAGCCACAATACAAATCTGAAAAACAAGGGGTACAAGCCCCAAAAACTAGTGGGCGGGGCGAAAAATTCCGCCGCGAAGTTTCCGTGCTGCCCGCTCCTGTTACAATACATATATTTTTCGTTTTCCATAGCCCGGGCGTAGCACCGGAACGGCAAGGGGCGGCGGCAACTTTATAAAATAGCAAACGCCGACGCCGCAAACGCCCGCTGGCAAAGCAAGTTACGCCGTCGAGAAGTAGGTCTATTTGCCCATAAAAAATGCAAAATAGAGGTTCTTATTTCTCATTTGGGAATTTTATCCGTACTTTTGCAAGCAGTATTAAAACCACTTTACGCGAAGTCCGGCTTTTTCGGAATCCATCTATGAAGAAAAAATATATAGCTCTGATGCCGCTTTTGCTCGCGGTACTCACCTCGACGTTGGGTTCGTGCGACTCCTACGAGTCTGAAACCAGCACGTCAAGCGATTGCATCGTCACGTCGGCCACTCTGGGTACCCTCAAGCGCATCATCCATACCGAAGCCTCAGACGGCTCGGACAGCACCTACACCATCTCGTTCGTAGGCGCGTCCTACCCGCTTAACATCGACCAGGTCAACGCGCGCATCTACAACCCCGACTCCCTGCCCGTAGGGACGGTGGTGAGCCGCACCGTTTTCTCGGCATTCTCGACAACGGGCGTGCCGGGCATCCGCTCGCTCTCGTCCAACACGGACTCCACCTTCACCTATACCGACAGTACGGACTGCTCGGTGGACCGCCTTATTACTGTCTATGCCTACGACGGCACGTCGACCAAGACCTATACGCTGAGCCTCAACGTACACACGGAGGCTGCCGACTCGTTCAACTGGACGCGGGTGCTGGACGGCGACGCGACGCTCCAGACGCTCGAAGGCGCGCACCGCATTTACCACCAGAGCGGCAAGTTCCTGGTATATGGCACGCAGAGCGGCACACCCGTGGTGCTCTCTGCCGACGAGCCGGGCAACTGGACGGTGACGGCGCTCCCATCTGACTTCGCTCCCACTTCGGTAGTCGCCAATGCTGACGTTTCGGTGCTCTACGCCCTGAGCCAGGGCGACGTCTGCACCTCAACCGACGGTGTGGCATGGACGGCTGTGGGCGCCACGACGGTGCCCGACGGTCTGCTCGCCGTGGGCACAACACTGCTGGCGGGCATCAAGGACGGCGCGTTCTACAGTTCGGCTGACGGTGGCGTCACCTGGACGGCTGACGGGGCCGACGAGCCGGACTATGCCCCCACGTCGAACCTCTGCGGCCTGATGATGCCCTCGACGACCGACCCCGAAACGGAATACTTCGTGGCTGCCGGACTTGACGCCAACAACGACAGCGCCGCCTGGCGACGCGCCATAGACCTGACGGGCACCTACACGTTCGACTGGTACTACATGACGCCCATTGCCAATTATGAAGAGAACTACCGCCGTCTGACGGAACCCACGATGGTGAGCTACGACGACTGCAGCGTGGTGACGGGACTGACGACTGACGGCCTCATCGCCAGCATCTTCGTGAGCCGCGACAACGGCCGCACATGGAAGGACGACATCATCGAAACGCCCGTGACCGCTGCAACAACCGAAGGACACGTCTCCATCACGGCGGACAGCGACAACTATCTCTGGATTATGGAGAGCACAACGGGCTCGCTGTGGCGCGGCCGATACAACCGGCTCGGCTGGGAAGAGGAACAGAATTCCTTCGAAAGCGCCAATAAGAAAGACCTGTCTGCTGGAGGATTGGATTAACGCCAGATACCCCTCGGCGGACGCCACTGATACCGGCAGGACCGCGCCCCACTCGTCTTCGGCCTGCGCTTCACTTTGTATATAACGCCCACAGAAAAAGAAACACGCCATGAGAGCAAACCTTCCCGACTTCCTGACGCGCCGCCTCGCGGTTCTGGCGCTGATGGTGGCGGTGTGCTGTGGCGCGACGGCGCAGGACGACGTGGAATACCGCATGGAAATTGGCGGTGCGCTCGGCGTCAACTCGGCGCTGACGGACATGAACTCGAAACTCTTCGGGTCGATGGGCGTGGCAGGCGGTGGCGTGCTGCGCTTCCTGCTCAATCCGCGCATGGCCATCAAGACAACGCTCACTTACAGCAAAGTAAGCGGTGACGTGACAGGCGTGGACAACTTCTATCCGGCAGACGCCTCGACGTCGGGCACGGAAAAACTGGCCTACTCGGCTTCGGGCGGGCTATACGACTTGAGCGCGGTCTACGAAATCAACTTTCTGCCCTACGGCTACACGCAGGGCTATCAAGGTTTCCACCGTCTTGTGCCCTACCTCCAACTGGGGTTGGGCGTCATCTACTCCGACATCGGCAAGAGTGCGGCTTTCAGCATTCCGCTGGGCTTCGGCGTGAAATACAAGGTGGGGCCGCGCCTCAACCTGGGACTGGAATGGTCGATGCACTTCACGACGAGCGACAAGCTGGACGGACTGGAAGCGCCGCTGGGCATCACGTCGGCGGGATTCAAGAACAAGGACCATCTGGGCCTGACGCTCGTGACGCTGACTTACGACATTTCGCCCAAATGCCCCAACTGCAACAAAGACTGAGCACGACGCGAGGCGAAAGCCAAGCCGACTCTCCACAATAGCCTCTATAAACGTATGAACGACAAGGAAAGCAAACGCGGACTGCCCCGCCACGTGGCGATTATCATGGACGGAAACGGCCGCTGGGCCAAAGCACGCGGCCTGAGCCGCAGCATGGGTCACCAGCAGGGCGTGGAAACTGTGCGTGAAATCACGACAGTGGCGTCGAACCTCGGCATAGAGTTCCTGACGCTCTACACGTTCTCGACCGAGAACTGGAACCGCCCGCCACAGGAGGTGGCTGCCCTCATGTCGCTGATACTGACGGCCATGGAGGAGAAACTGTTCATGGAGAACAACGTGAGGATGCGCACCATCGGCGACATCAGCCGCCTGCCACAAGAGGTGCGCGACGCCATCCGCGGGCTCGAGCAGCGCACGGCCGTCAACACGGGCATGACAATGGTCATCGCGCTGAGCTATTCGGCACGCTGGGAAATCACGGAAGCCATGAAGGCCATTGCCGCCAAGGCCGCCGACGGAAAAATCGACACGGCGGACATCACGGAGGACACCGTGAGCGAGGCGCTCACGACGTCGTTCATGCCCGACCCCGACCTGCTTATCCGCACAGGGGGAGAGGTGCGCCTGAGCAACTACCTGCTTTGGCAATGTGCCTACTCTGAGCTCTACTTCTGCGACACATTCTGGCCCGACTTTCACGAAGCCGACTTCATGAAAGCACTCGAGACCTACAAGAACCGCGAACGCAGATACGGCCAGACGAGTGAACAGGTTCAGCAATAAGCTACACACATATAAAGTTCCACATTTCTGTAGCGCCCCATCGCTCCCACACGTCGGGACTGCGCGGCGACCATGCAAGAAACAACAACTACTAAATGAAATACTACAGTAGATTCTTCCTACTCGTACTGTTGGCCGTGATGGCCTTACGGGTCCAGGCTCAGGTGGACATTCCCGTCCAGGTGAAGCCGAACATTTCATACACTCAGGATCGTACACGCTACGTCTTAGGCGGCATCGTCGTGGAGGGCGTCAAGAACTTCGACGAAGACCTGCTCATCGGCATATCCGGCCTGAGCGTGGGCGAAGTTTACGACGTGCCGGGCGAAAGCATCAGTGAAGCCGTGCGCCGATATATGGACCAGAAGCTTTTCTCGAACGTCCGCATCGAAGCCGACAGTATCGTGGGCAGTACCATCTACCTCCACGTCTATCTCACCGCGCAACCACGCATTTCGAGCATCAACTACAGCGGCGTGAAGAAGTCGGAACGCGAAGACATCGAGAAGGTGCTCGGCGACTTCCGCGTAGGTAGTCAGGTGACGCCCAACATGATTAACAGCGCCAAGATTCTGGTGAAGCGCTACTACGAGGACAAGGGCTTCAAGAATGCTACGGTCGACATCGTGCAGCGCGAGGACATCACGGGCGACAACCGCGTCATGCTCGACATCAACATCGACAAGAACGAGAAGGTGAAGGTGAGAAAAATCTACATCGACGGCGTGGACACGAAGCTCGTGAAAAAACTGAAGCGCGCCATGAAGAAGACGCACGAGAAGAGCTTCGCCAACATCTTCCGCTCCAAGAAATTCATCCCCGAAAAATACGAAGAGGACAAGGGCTACCTCATTGACCGCATGAACTCGTGGGGCTTCCGCGACGCGCTGGTCGTTTCGGACAGCGTGGTCAACGTCGACGACTCGCACGTCAACGTCTACGTCAAGATGTACCAGGGCCAGAAGTACTACATCCGCAACATCGACTGGGTGGGCAACAAGGTCTACAGCTCGGCGGCACTCGCCAACGCCCTCAAGATGAAAAAGGGCGACGTCTACAACCAGACGCTCCTGAACAAACGACTCAGCGAAGACGAGGACGCCATCGGTAACCTCTACTACAACAACGGCTACGTGTTCTACAACCTCGACCCCGTGGAGGTGAACATCGTGGGCGACTCCGTGGACCTCGAAATGCGTATCGAGGAGAACAACCAAGCCACCTTCAACCACGTAAACATCTCCGGCAACGAGCGTGTCTACGAGAACGTCATCCGCCGCGAACTCCGCACGAAGCCGGGCGACCTCTTCTCGATGGAAGCTATCAAGCGCTCGGTGATGGAACTGGCCAACATGAACCACTTCGACTCTGAAGCCCTTCAAGCCGAAATCGGCAAGGGCATCAAACCCGACCCCGCCAGCGGAACGGTGGACATCACCTATCCACTCGTGACGAAGGGCAGCGACCAAATCGAACTTTCGGCTGGTTGGGGACAGACGGGTATCGTGGGCCGCGTGGGCTTGACGTTCACCAACTTCTCGATGCAGAACCTCTTCAGCAAGGGCTACAAGCGTGCGGGCTTCATCCCGCAAGGCGACGGCCAGACCCTTTCTGTCAGCGGTCAGACCAACGGTACATACTACCAAAGCTATTCGCTCTCGTTCCTCGACCCGTGGTTCGGCGGCAAGCGTCCGACGCAGCTCTCCGTCTCGCTCTACTACTCGAAGCAGACGGACGTGAACTCGAACTACTATTCGAACTACTACAACCTCTACAGCTCGCTCTACGGCTACGGCACGAGCAGCAGCTACTACGACTACTCCAACTACTACGACCCCGACAAGTACGTCAAGATTTTCGGTGTATCGCTGGGTCTCGGAAAGCGTCTGCGCTGGCCTGACGACTATTTCACCATTACCGCTCAGCTGGCCTACACGCGCTATATTCTAAACTCCTGGCAGTACTTCCTCATCACGGACGGTACGTGCAACAACATCAACTTCTCGCTCACGCTGAACCGCACGTCGACCGACAACACCTTCTTCCCGCGTCGCGGTTCGGAGTTCACCGCCGAAATGACGCTGACACCGCCTTACTCGCTCTGGGATGGCAAGGATTATAAGAACCTCGCCACAAATTCCAGCTCGTCGACCTATTCAGCCGAGGCGCAGGAGAAGTATCGCTGGATTGAGTATCACAAATGGAAGCTGAAGTTCCGCTCGTTCACCGCCCTGAGCAGTGCCGTGAAGACGCCTGTCCTCATGACGCGCTTCGAAATGGGCATCCTCGGCGCCTACAACCGCTACAAGAAGTCGCCCTTCGAGACCTACTACGTGGGTGGCGACGGAATGTCGGGCTACTCTACGGGCTACGCCACCGAGACCATCGGTCTGCGCGGTTACGACAACGGTTCGCTCGCCGGCAACACCACAAGCAACGCCTATGCCTACACCCGCATGACGCTCGAGCTCCGCTATCCGCTCATGCTCGACACTTCCACGAGTATGTACGCCTTGGCTTTCGTCGAAGGCGGTAACGCTTGGCAGGACGTGAACGATTTCAACCCCTTCGACCTGAAGCGCTCAGCCGGAGTGGGTGTCCGCATCCTCCTCCCGATGGTGGGTCTGCTCGGTGTCGACTGGGCCTACGGTTTCCAGAAGACCATCAACGGCTACAACGCCGGCGGTTCGCAGTTCCACTTCATCATCGGTCAGGAATTCTAAACCGTACGACAACCTGAATGCTCACACGTTGGAGGGGTCGAGTGCCCCTCCGCGCCATTTTCAACCCCTTTTCCCGCACGCCCCACCCTTCTGCGGCGCGTCCCGAAAAAACTCAAAAAGTACATCAACATGAAGAAGACACTTTTCATCCTCGTGGCCATCTGCGGCTTCGCCCTCAACGCCACAGCACAGAAATTTGCCCTGGTGGACATGGAATACATCATGAGCAACATCCCCGCCTTCGAGCGCGCCAGCGAGCAGCTCAACCAGGTGTCGAAAAAATGGCAGGCCGAAGTCGAAGCCCTCGACAACCAGGCCAAGACGCTCTACAAGAACTACCAGAACGAGGTGGTCTTCCTGAGCGAAGCCCAGAAGCAGGAACGCGAACAGGCCATCGTCGACAAAGAGAAAGAGGCCTCGGAACTCAAGAAGACCTACTTCGGCCCTGAAGGCGAACTCTACAAAAAGCGCATCTCGCTCGTCGAGCCCATCCAGGAAGAGGTCTACAACGCCATCAAGAGCATCGCCCAGAGCAAGGGCTTCCAGCTCATCCTCGACCGCGCCTCCGAGAGTGCAGGCATCATTTTTGCTTCGCCCGCGATAGATATTAGTAATGAGGTACTTTCCAAATTGGGTTATTCCAAATAAATTGCTTATCTTTGCACCGTTTGCAGAAAAGATTTGCTGAAATCCGGCAGGGACAAGTCCGCAGCCAGCTCTCGAAAGCCATCCACCGCACGCCCTCCCGCCGACCGCACACAGATTTAGAACAATCAAATAAACAACACATAGAAAATGATTAAGAAAATCCTTTTGCTGGTGCTCCTCGTAGCACCTATGAGCCTCGCCGCTCAAATGAAGTTCGCTAGCTTCGACTACAGCGCCATCATGCAAGCCATGCCCGAAACCAAGCAGGCACAGACCGAGCTCGAAACAATGGGCAAGCAGTTCTCTGACGAACTCCAGAGCATGCAGACCGAAATCCAGACGAAAATCGACAAGTACAACAGCGAAATCAACGACCAGACGCCCGAGAATATCCGCACCCGCCGCGCCCAGGAAATCCAGGACCTCCAGACTCGCTACGAGCAGGCTGCCAACGACAACCAGCAGGCATTCGAGGAGGCTCGCACCAAGAAGCTCCAGCCCATCATGCAGAAGGTGCTCGACGCTGTCAACAGCGTCGCCAAGGAAGGCAACTACGTTTACGTCGTTGACAAGAACGCTTCGCAGACTGCCGGCATCATCATCAACGAAGCCCTGAGCGAAGACGTCACTGTGAAGGTGCTCAGCAAGCTGGGTCTCTCGGCTTCTGCCCTCACCACCTCGTCTGCTGCTACCGGCACGACCAACTAAACAGCAAAGCAAATTTTACCCTATAGAAATAGGAATTGGCGGTGCCGAAAAGCCCTCCAGTTCCTTTTCTTTTTAATCCTCCTCACGCCCTCCCCCGCCCCATCGAGGGGTATCCGCAGGAAACAGCCCAAACAAACCGTTTACCCATGCACGCCATTTGCCTTTTGCTCCTCTCCGCCTTTGCGCTGCCCGCCCCGGCGAGCGTCACGGCGACCGGACTGCCTGCCACGCACGTCGTGTCGGCGCCCACCGATTCTGTTGTCCCCGACAAGATGCCGCTCATCATTGTGTCGGACGAAGACGTGGACGCACCGCCGCAATGGGAAGCGCCGAAGGGCAACGCCGACCGCAAGACTGACGACGGGGCAACGGCTGCGGCAGGCACAGACGGAAGATTTGTGGCAGTCCTGCCCGTATCCACCACAGCAGACACCGTCGCCACCGACTCTGTTTCGGCAGCCATCATCTCCCAGCTCCAGACGCTCGCCGCCGATTCGCTTTTCCTCACCACCCAACTCGGTCTTTACGTCTACGACCTCACGACCGACACGCCCCTCTTCGGCGCCGGGCAGGACCAGCGCATGCGTCCCGCCTCGTGCCAGAAGGTCGTCACCTCCGTGGCGGCGCTCTATCAGCTCGACACCGACTACCTCTACCGCACGCGCCTCTTCACCGACGGCGCGGTCGAGGACAGCGTGCTCCGCGGCAACCTCTTTCTGCGCGGCGGCTTCGACCCGCTCATCGACCGCTACGACGTGCAGGCCCTCGTGGAAAGTCTGAAGTCGCACGGCGTGAGCCGCATCGAGGGGCAGGTCTATTTCGACCGTTCGCTCAAGGACACCACCGCGCTCGGCTGGGGCTGGTGCTGGGACGACGAAGAAACACCGCTCACGCCCTTGCTCTTCAACCAGAAGCCGGGGCTCGAACGCCGTTTTCTTTCCGCCCTCCACGACGCCGGCTTCGTCGTGACCGACACCCTCCGCTACACCACCACGCCCCGCGCCGCCGAACTCCTCGCCGAGCGCACGCACACCATCGACCAGGTGCTCCTGCAAATGATGAAGGAGAGCGACAACCTCTTTGCCGAATCGCTCTTCTACCAAATCGGCGCGCAGGCAGGCTACCCCTACGCCGACTACCGCCGCAGCGTCACCTACATCAAACAGTTCCTCGCCCAGCTCGGCATCGACAGCAACACCTACCAAGTAGCCGACGGCAGCGGACTCTCTCTCTACAACTATCTCACGCCCCGCCTTCTCGTCAGCGTCCTCCGCTACGCCCACAGCCGCGAGGACATCTGGCGCCACTTCGAACCGAGCCTCCCCGTGGCGGGCGTGGACGGTACGCTCAAGAGCCGCCTCACCGGCACCAGCGGCTACGGCAATGTCCGCGCCAAGACGGGCTCTGTGACGGGCATCAGCTCGCTTGCGGGCTACTGCACCGCCCCCAACGGCCACACCCTCTGCTTCGCCATCATCAACCAGGGCGTGCGCCGCACCACCATCGGCCGCGCCTTCCAGGACCGCGTCTGCAAGGTGCTCACGGGGGAATAACCTTGGTGCAAGCTGCTCCAGTCTGTGGTACGTTTTGTTTTCCAAAGATTTAGCTTTTCTTATGGCAGTTGTCTTTTGAGAAACCACTAAATTTGCACCCACTAAACAAGACTGCTTATGTGGATGATTCTCTTTCTCCTGCTTCCGCTTTCCGGACTCGCCTACACGCTGTGGCACGTCTGGTGCGTGCTGCCGCTTTCGGTGGCGTGGAAATGGGCGGTGGTGTGCGTGCTCACGCTCTCCTTCCTGCTCCTTTTCGTGAACCTTTCGCGCGTCCTCGACCGACTGCCCATACCGCTGGCGGTCGCCAGCTATGAGGTGGGCTGCTCCTCCATTATCGTGCTGCTCTACCTCGTCATGATTTTTCTCGTGCTCGACCTCGGACGGCTCTGCCGCCTCATTCCGCGCGAGGTGCTCCACGCCAACGGTTTCACCACCTGCGCCATACTGCTGGTGATGGTGGGCATATTCACGGCGGGCTACATCCACTACCTCGACAAAAAGCGACAGCCCATTGCGCTGAAAACTGAAAAGCCGCTCGCCCGCGACCTCAAAATCGTCATGATGAGCGACCTCCATCTGGGCTACCACAACCGCCGCGCCGAGTTCGCACGCTGGGTCGACATGGTCAACGCCGAAGCACCCGACCTCATCCTCATTGGCGGCGACATCATCGACAACAGCCTCCGCCCGCTCATGGAAGAGGGCATGGCGGAAGAATTCCAGCGCCTTGAAGCGCCCATCTACGCCTGTCTCGGCAACCACGAATACTACGCCTCCGAACCGAAGGCGTTGCAGTTCTACCGACAGGCGGGCATCACCCTCCTGCGCGACAGCGTGGCGACCGTGGGCGACCTCTGCCTCGTGGGACGCGACGACCGCACCAACCCGCGCCGCCAGTCGCTCGCCGCACTCATGCAGAAGGCTGACCGCTCCAAGTACGTCATCCTGCTCGACCACCAGCCCTACCACCTCGAGGAGGCAGAGCAGCAAGGCGTCGACTTCCAGTTCAGCGGCCACACGCACGACGGCCAGGTATGGCCCATCTCGTGGGTGACGCGCAGCATCTACGAAGACGCCTTCGGCCCCCACGTCCGCGGCAACACGCACTACTACGTCAGCTCCGGCATCGGCATCTGGGGCGGCAAGTTCCGCATCGGCACGCGCTCGGAATACGTCGTGGCGACGCTGACGAAATAGCCGTCAGAATACATATATTTCTCTGAAAAATTTCTCTATCTGCTGTTCCAAACTTTTATTGAACAGCTCAAAAGTCCTATGTGTCCGTGGAATCTACAGCACATAAGAATAAGAGGGCACACGCCGACGTTCCAACTCCTCCGAAGAAATCCGATGGAGTTTGAAACTATTCTTATTCTCAATAGAGTTTTGAGTTGAAACTTTTTGTTCCAACTTCATCTTCTCTTGTGTTAAATTTCTGTCACTCATATCGTAACACCTTATTATATGGTGCAAAGATAAACCGAATAAGACAGAGGACAAAGACACAGACCTAAAAATGTTCGCCACCTGCTCACGCCAATAAATCAGCTTTTGAAAAATATCCCTGTGATACTTCTCCAAAAGCTCAGGACTAATTCTCAA
>JAUNOO010000025.1 GCA_030531095.1 Bacteroidales bacterium | reverse complement strand
ATGAGTCTCCGCCCCGATACTGGAAACAGTTTCGGGGCGGAGCTTTTTTTGTGCCTTGCGGAAATGCCGGTGCGCGGAATTTGCTACATTTGCAGGAGAGCGAGGCTGTCCTTTGGGGCGGAAATTCGCCGCGCTGAATTTTTTCAGAAAAAAGTTTGTTTCAGATTTTACTTTTTGAGTTTGGTAAGGTCTAATGAGTAGAAGACCGGAAAAAGACTAGCTTTACAGATTGAGAAATAGACCATAAATGGTGACAGACGACAAAGACATCGTTCTCAAAATCAGAGAAAATCCGGAGAAGGGCTTCCGCCTGCTGATGGCGAAGTACGAAGCGCCCCTCTACTGGCACATCCGCCGCTTGGTCGTGTTGCACGACGACGCGCAGGATGTGGCGCAGGAAACGTTCGTCCGCATTTACCGCTCGATAGGGCAGTACCGCGGCGACAGCGCTTTCTCGACCTGGGTTTACCGCATCGCCACCAACGAGGCCCTGCGGTGTCTGGAACGCCGAAAGGGCGCGCCCCAGTCATTGGACGACGTCGACACCAGTCTGCTCACGATGAAAGCCGACGACTACGTGGATTACGACGACCTCGAAGCGGTGAAGTTGCAGAAGGCCATCCTCTCGCTGCCCACCAAGCAGCAGCTCGCCTTCAACCTCCGCTACTACGACGAGTTGGGGTATGAGGAAATTGCCCAAATTGCCGGTTCGAACGCGGCGGCGGTGAAGGCCAACTACCACAACGCGAAAGAAAAAATCATAGCATACATGACTTCAAACGAATAGCACATCATGGAAGAGCAGTTTGACTTTAAGAAAGTGGGCAAGCGGATGCCGTATCGCGTGCCAGAAGGTTTCTTCGCCGACCTCGAGAAGAAGGTGATGGACGAAGTGGCAGAGAAGAAGCGTCCCGCCCGTTTCAGCACGCAGAGAATCCTGCGCATCGTGACGGGCAGCGTGATGGGGCTGGCAGCCTCGGTCGCCATCGTCTGTGCTATTTACTCCAACCTAGAGACGGAGGAGCCGGCGAACGATTTCCTCGCCGTAGAGCAGGCCTTCAGCGCCTTGAGCGCGGAGGACCAGGCCTACATCCTGGAGAGCTACCAGATGGATACCTTCATAGACGAGAGCGAGGACCTGTATGCCGACGACGCTTCTTATTATGACGACGTAATCTCCGCCGACGACGGAATTGCAGATAGTATAACCGAATAATAATACGAGTAGAAATATGAAAAGAATTATGAGTGTGCTGGTGTTGCTCATCGCCATGAGCGTAGGTTGCGGCACCGCGACAGCACAGCCCGAGAACAAGGCGGCACAGCCTGAGAACAAGACTGAAAAGGCCGACAAAAAACAACAGTGCGAAAAGCGCGAGCAGTTGGCTGAGAGACAGGCTCGGTATATCTCCAAGTCGTTGGGACTGGACGACAAGCAGGACGAGCGTTTCGTCGAAACCTACTGCCGTGCGCAGAAGGAAGTGTGGGACCTCAACACTAAGGCGAGCAGCACCAACCGCAAGGCGAGAATGCGCGTGCGCACCGACGCCGAGACCGACAAGGACATGAGGGAGCGCTTCGACCGCAGCCAGAAACTGCTGGACATCCGCGAGAAATACTACAACGAATACAGCAAGTTCCTTTCGCCCAAACAGATACAGCGCGTCTACGAACTGGAGAAAAACATGAGGGACCAGCTTCGTTGGAGGCATAACGCCAACAGAAACCAGCGCCAACGGTAATCCGGCACAACGCAAAAGGGGTGCACGAACACGCCCCGCAATAAATAAAAACTTCTCTCTGTATATATACGATGGCAGCCGTCACGACTTCGTGTTGTGGCGGCTGCTTTTTTTGTGTTTGTCTGTCGGCTTTCGCGGGGCGGCGCAGAGGGTGGGGGAGAAGGGGGCTTCTCGGCGCGATGCTACTTTCCGTCGAATAGTGCTGTGACGCTGTCGACGTACTTGCGGCCGATGGGGATGGCGGCAGAGACGTTTGCCAGTTTGATGGCAGTGCGGGTGAAACTTGTGACGAGTCGCTTGCAGACAATGTAGGAGCGGTGGACGCGGATGAAGTCCGCCATGGGTAACTGCTCCTCCATCTGCCGCATGCTGGCGTGGGAGACGATGGAGGGCTGGCCTTTGCGGTGGACGCGGACGTAGTTTTCCATCGCTTCGACGTAGAGGATTTCGTCGACGGGGACTATGACGTTTTTGTATTCCACCTTCAGCACCAGTTGGCGCGCGGCGGGTGCGGTGTCGGCGAGGAGGCTGTTCAGCTTGAGCCGTTCCTCCGCCTTCTGTACGGCGCGGTCGAAGCGGTCGTAGAAGTAGGGCTTGTGGAGAAAGTCGACCGCGTTGACCTCGAAGCCCTCAAGGGCGTAGTGGGCGTAGGCAGTCGTGAAAATGAGGCAGCACTGTCGCGGCAGTTCGCGCGCCAGTTCAATGCCCGACGTGCCGTTCATCTCGATGTCGAGGAAGACCACGTCGGGCTGCCACTCGCGGATGCGGCGCATGCCGAGGACGGGCGACGTGAACGTCTCGAGCTGCATGTTGCCGCGGCGCTGGCAGTAGGACGCAATGATGTTGAGGGCGATGGGCTCGTCGTCGATGGCAATACACTTCATGAGGCAGGCGACGTTTGCAGTTCAAGTTCCACGCGGAACACCTCGCCCGAGTTGGTAATCTGGAGCTGGTGGCGATAGGGGTAGAGGAGTTCGAGGCGCTTGCGGCAGTTGGCAATCCCCATCTTGTTCGACCCCTCCTGCGTGCGGGCAAATACCGAGTTCTCCACGACGAAGCGCGTGGTGGCGCCGGACTGCTTGAGGTCGATGCGGATGAAACTCGGCTGGGAGGAGGAGATTCCATATTTGAAGGCGTTCTCGACGAACGTACTGAGGAGCATTGGCGGCAGGAGCACTTCGGGGTTCTCCGCCTCGTAGTCGAACGACACTTTCGCCTCGTCCGTGAGGCGGAGCGACTGGAGGTTGACGTACTGGCGGATGTAGTCCGCTTCCTCCTTGATGGCGACGAACTCGCGGCTGGCGTTGTTGTAGATGTACTTCGTGAGGTCGATGAACTGCTCGAAGGCGGGCAGCACCTTGTCGGAGCGGGTGAGGAGCAGGCCGTAGATGGTGTTGAGCGTGTTGAAGAAAAAGTGCGGATTGATTTGCGCGCGGTAGAGTGCCAACTCGGCGCGGTTGCGCTCATACTCGATGCGCTGGTGGCGGCTGCGCTGTCTGCCCAGTTCGGAGAGCACGCCCACGGTGAAGCTGAACGTCAGTACGATGAGGTAGAGCATCCACGTGGCCTGCTGGTACATCTTGAACTTGCCGATGCCCTTGGGGTTGCGGTGCGGGTCGGGAAGGTTGAAGCAGGTGAGGGTGTTGAGCTGGGTGATGGTATAGGTGACGATGACTGTGACCGCAAGGATGGCGATGCCGACCCACATTTTCCGATGCCCTTTGGAAAGGAGCGGAATGGTGACCGTGCGGTTCACGATGTAGACCACGTAGAGCCACATCACCAGCGTGTAGACGAAGAACGGGTACTTGTCGAGCCAGCGCTCAATGGGGAAAATGAAGATGATGAGCGGCAGGAAAATCAGGCAGAAAGCCAGGTCGATGTATAGCGTCGTCTGTTTCATATTCTTATATAACTCTCTGGCAAAAGTACTGCTTTTTTTCATTATAAGCCCCATTTGCAGTCCGCCGTTCGTCAGCACAAATTTGCCGTTTATCAGCACTTTGCCCCAACGGGAGCCGGCGAAAGGCGGAAGTTTATTATCTTTGTGGTCAACTAAACGCGACGCGCGGCGACAACGCGCAACCAGAGTCTGTCCACAAAATAAAGAAAACATCATGAACGTAAAGTTTTTCATTGACCGCCCCATTCTGTCGGGAGTCATCGCCGTGGCCTTCGTCATCGTCGGTGTCATCGGCCTCAGCCAGTTGGCGCTCGAGCAGTACCCCGACATCGCGCCGCCCACCGTGCGCGTCTCGGCTTCCTATTCTGGCGCCAACGCCGAAACCGTCATGAAGAGCGTGGTCACGCCGCTCGAGGAACAAATCAACGGCGTGGAGAACATGATGTATATGACCTCCACCGCCACCAATACCGGCTCGGCGTCCATCACCGTCTACTTCAGCCAGGGCACCGACCCCGACATGTCGGTCGTCAACGTGCAGAACCGCGTCTCCGCCGCCACGGGGCAATTGCCCTCCGAGGTGACCCGCTCCGGCGTGACGGTGCGCAAGCGGCAGAACAGCACGCTCAAGCTCATTTCGCTCTATAGTCCCGACAGCCTCTACACGTCGAACTTCCTGACCAACTACATGAAAATCAACATCGAGCCGCGCCTCTCGCGTATTCCCGGCGTGGGCGATGTGAGCATCTGGGGCGCGAACTATTCGATGCGAATCTGGCTCGACCCGCAGAAGATGGCGCTCTACGGCCTCACGCCCGACGACATCTCCACCATGCTCGACGAACAGAATCTCGAGTCGGCGACGGGTACGCTCGGCGCGCAGTCGGAAAATACCTTCCAGTACGTCCTGAAGTACCGCGGCCGCTACGAAAACGAAGTCGACTTTGAGAACATGGTGCTGCGTGCCAACGCCGACGGCAGTGTCCTGCGGCTCAAGGACGTGGCACGTGTGGAACTCGGTGCGCAAAACTATGACTTCGTCAGCGAGACCAATGGTGCACCCGGCGGCAACGGTATGATATCCCAGACCTCCGGCTCGAACGCCAACGAAATCATCACGAAAATCGACGCCGTCACCTCCGAAATTTCCCGCACCCTGCCCAAGGGCATGGTCATTGCCGACGTGCTGAGCATCGACGACTTCCTCAACGCCTCCATCAAGAACGTCATCGAAACGCTCCTCATCGCCATCGTCCTCGTGGTGCTCGCCGTCTTCCTCTTCCTGCACGACTGGCGCGCCACGTTCATCCCCTCGCTCGCCATCATCGTCTCGCTCGTGGGCACCTTCGCCTTCATCTATGCCGCGGGCTTCAGCCTCAACCTGCTCACGCTCTTCGCCCTCGTGCTCGTCATCGGTACGGTGGTGGACGACGCCATCGTCGTGGTCGAAGCCGTGCAGGCCAAGTTCGACGAAGGCTACACCCAGGCCTACGCCGCCACGGTCGACGCCATGCACGGCCTGACCGCCGCCCTCGTCACCACGTCGCTCGTCTTCATGGCGGTCTTCGTCCCCGTCAGCTTCATGGGCGGCACCACGGGCGTGTTCTACACCCAGTTTGGCGTCACGATGGCAGTTGCCGTCGGCATTTCGCTCATCAATGCCCTCACCCTCAGCCCCGCCCTCTGCGCCCTCATCATGCGGCCGCGAAAAGGAAAGGAGGGCGATGCCAAAATGAGCTTCTCCGACCGCTTCCACTTCGCCTTCGACCGCGCTTTCCGCCACGCGCAGGGCAAGTACCTCAAAGGCGTGACCCGCCTGTTCCACCACAAGAAGATAGCTGCCCTTGCGCTCGTCGTGACGTGCGGCGCCGTTGTCTATCTGATGCAGACCACCAAGACCGGTCTCGTTCCGCAGGAAGATATGGGCTCCATCAACATCAACATCCGCACCGCGCCGGGCAGTACGCTCAACGAGACCCGCCGCGTCATGAAGCAGGTGGAAGAAGCGGTGCGCGACATTCCCCAAATCCGCATCTACTCCTCAGTGGCGGGCCGCGGTTCGGCAAACGACCAGTCGTCCTCGAGCGCATCGCTCACCATCCGCCTCAAGCCTTGGGACGAGCGCACGGGCAAGGGCGAAGACCAGACGTCGATTGTCAACGAAATCTACCGCCGCGTGGCGCACATCAGGGACGCCCAAATCCGCATCTCCACCCGCCCCATGATTAACGGCTACGGCTCGAGCAACGGCTTCGAACTCTACGTGCAGGACCAGAAGGGCAGCACCACCGACGAATTGCTCGCCGTCACCAACGGCTTCATCGACGCCCTCAACGCGCGCCCCGAAATTTCGCGCGCCTACACCACCTTCGCCAACAACTATCCGCAGTATAGCGTCGAGGTCGACGCCGTCGCCTGCAAGCGCCATGGCGTTTCGCCTGCCGACGTGCTCAGCACAATCTCGGGCTACATCGGCGGCAACTACGCTTCTAACCTCAACCGCTTCACCAAGCTCTACCGCGTCATGGTGCAGGCGTCGCCCGAATTCCGTCTCGACACCAACGCCCTCAACAACATCTACGTCGCCAACAGCAGCGGCGAAATGTCGCCCATTTCGCAGTACATCAAGCTGACGCGCGTCTACGGCTCCGAAACCCTTTCGCGCTTCAACCTCTTCCCCGCCATCACCGTCAACGGCCAGCCCGCCGACGGCTACAGCTCCGGTCAGGCCATCGCCGCTGTGCGCGAAGTGGCAGACAGCTACCTCCCCGAAGGCTACGGCTTCGAGTTTGGCGGCATGTCGCGCGAGGAAGCTTCGACGGGCAACCAGGCGGCACTCGTCTTCGTCGTCTGCATCGTCTTTGTCTACCTCATTCTCTGCTCGCTCTATGAGAGCCTGCTCATCCCCTTCGCCATCATCCTCTCCGTGCCGTTCGGCCTTTTGGGCAGTTTCCTCTTCGCCCGCATGTGGGGACTGGAGAACAACATCTACATGCAGATTGGCCTCATCATGCTCATCGGCCTCCTCTCCAAGACCGCCATCCTGCTCACGGAGTACGCCTCCGCGCGCCGCAGCCAGGGCTGTAGCATCACGTTGGCTGCCCTCTCTGCCGCCAAAGTCCGTCTGCGCCCCATCCTGATGACGTCGCTCACGATGATAGCTGGCATGCTGCCCCTCATGTTTGCCCGCGGTGCCGGCGCCAACGGCAACATCTCTGTCGGCGTCGGCGTGGTCGGCGGCATGCTCGTCGGCACTGTCGCCCTGCTCTTCATCGTCCCCGTGCTCTTCATCGTCTTCCAGTGGCTGCAAGAACGCTATCTGCCCGGGCGCAGAAAGACCGCCGCAGCAGCTTGAAAGACGCGAGCCGAGCCTTCAAAAATTAGTCCTGAGCTTTTGAGTACTTAGTCCTGAGCTTTTGAAAACTAGTCCTGAGCTTTTTCAACTTAGTCCTGAGCTTTTGAGGAAGTATCACAGGGATATTTTTCAGAAGCCCAAATTTAAGTTCTGATTGCTCTGGAGAGGGACCCGATTGCAGTGGGCAAAGCCCTCAAAAAAGGACTGTATTTCGGGTTTGCTGGAGAAAAATGCCAGTTGGCTTATTGCTTAGAAGAACTTAACAACTTTTTATTCCGGAAGACTTTGTCTGCATTCAGGAAACTCCTATATTTGAAGTGCTGAATTTACTTCAGAGAGACAATTATAATAAGATTTTCAGTACCCACTAAATTAAACCATTAGGCTTATGAAAAAGTTTACTCTTTTGCTGTCATTGCTGTTCTCCGTAGTGGGAACCATGACTTCGTCGGCCGCCGTTGACGAGCTTGAAGGCTTGTACTTTGGCGAAGCCGGCGCTGCCGCCACCGAGCTTACACCCGGCGAGTGGTATCTCGTGTACAACAACGGCCGCAGCGGCTACATTTACGACAACGGCACAGACTTCTATCTGGCCGCAGCTGCCCCCACGAATGTTTCGTACGGCTTGGTAGACGGCGACTGGATGATGTACTCCTCCACTTGCGAGGACGTCGCAGGCTATCTGATTCGCCTCGTTGCCACCGACACTGAAGGCGAGTACTACATTCAGGACGGACTTGGCAACTACCTCACGGTGGGCAGCAGCAGTTCTGCCGTATCGACCGAAGGCGTTGCGTTTACCATTACCGCCGAAGAGGGCTCGGAGGGCATTTTCTACCTCTGCGACACGTCGACAGGCTACTACGTGAACGGCAATCCCGCCGGCAGTACGCTTGTAGGCTGGGGCACGTCGGTTAGTGCTACCGGCAGCAACGGCCGCTACTCTTTCTATCCCGTAACGACGACTGAAACTGGCGGCGTGAGCGAGACTCTTCTGGAATACCAGACCATTCAGAGCTACGGCGACGCCATCACGTCGACCAGCGACATCTCTGCCGACACCTGGTACGCCCTGAACATCGCGGCTGAGCAGTCGCGCTCGGGCTATATCTACTACAACACCAGTTCGAGCAATTACTACAACGCCGCCTCCCTGCCTGCTGTGGGCACCACGACAGATACTGGTGGCCTCTACCTCTTCAAGCTGGTTTCTACGGGAGAAGAGGGCTATTACTATATCCAGAATGCCTCGGGCTACTATTTCACGGTGGGCAGCAGCTCGTCTGCAATCTCGACCGAACCCGAAGCGTTCTATATTTCCCACATCGACGCGGCTTCCGATTCGACCGTGTTCTATGCCCTCGCCGACTACTTGATTGATACCAACGGCAACGGTAGCACCGTAGTGGGATGGGGCACAAGCGCACCGACCGCCATCAGCGGCAGCAACAGTGCGCTGCGCATCTATCCCGTGACGCTGGGCGAAGTCACTGCCATCACGGTGACGCTCAACTACTATATTGACGGCGAACTCTATTCGTCCGCCAGCTCCATGCAGGCTCTGGGCGAAGCGCCGACCTATTCTGCACCGATAAACTACGTGGCATTCTCGTCGTGCGACGTGGACACCGTGGACAACTCCATCGATACCATCAACGTTTACTACGTCTCCGACCTGCCCTTCACGGTTTCTGAAAGCTACGACAACGCCACCTGGTATCTCATCGACATGCACAGCAACGACTCCGGTACGTCGAGCGTCTACAGCGGTGAGAACAAGTACCTCTGGACCTATGTGGCTGACAGCGAAACTTATAACGTGCAGCTCCCCATCGAGTCCATCTATCAGCTTTCGTCGTTCGACGACACCTATCTCTGGTGCTTCGTGGGCAACGTAGTGGACGGTTTCACCATCTACAACAAGGCAGCGGGCGACAGTATGGTATTGAACAAGGAAGATGGCAACAGTTCGATTGCCACTATGGTCGACACTGCCAGTGCTACCAACAGCGTCATGCAGCTCGTGCCGAGCACAGGCATAAGCGGCGCTACCTGCTTCCTGCCTGTGGGTCACAGCAGCTACGTGAACACGCAGATTGCCGACACTGACGGCGACGGCACGACCGACACGAAGGTGCTGCTGGGCTGGACGGCTGCCGACGGCGGTTCTTCCTGCTTCTTCCACGCGCCTGCCGAGTACTTCCTCTCGGGTATTGACGAAGACGGCTGCATGGACATGCTCGACGTGCCGACCAACGCGCTGGGTTATCCTGTCTACCTCACTGAAGGCGACAACTACGAAACGCTCGCAGCCGCATACGACTCGGTTGAAGCCAATCCCTACGACCTCGAAGCCATCGCGCTGCTCGACACCTGCATCACTGGTTTGCTGAACTCCGATTTGAGCGACACTACCATTGACCCGAACGCCTACTACCGCCTCATCAATAAGAATAATGGCCACTACCTGGCCTACTACATGAACGACGACGGCCAGCACATCATGCTTTCCGAACTGGAAGGCGCAGAGGCCAACAGCGTCGTTCGGTTCGTGGAGACCGACACCGAGGGTCAGTACTATATGTATATGGACGGTATGCCTTTGAGCCAGATTGTATCGGAGGTTGATATTGAATTGCAGGATCCTTCTGCCACCGACAGCATCGCCATCGTCGAAATCAGCAGCACCGGAACTGATTTCAGTTTCCAGGACGTGTCTGAATACGCTGATGCCGACTCCACCTATCGCTTCCTCCACCTCAACATCGGCTATGCCGACGGTTGGACGACCGAAGACACCCCGTCCTCGCTCTGGTACGTGGTTCCCGCCACCACTGTCGAGATTAACGTGAACGCAGCGGGCACCACCTACTACACGACCACTTATCTGCCCTTCGCAGTGACACTTCCCGACGGCGTTTCGGCCTACACGGCAGTGCTCAACGAAGCCGACTCGGAAGTCGTAGCCACTGAGGTAGAAGGCACTTTGCCTCCCGCAACGGGCTACATCATTGTGAGCAGCACGGATTCAGTCGTGCTCAACATACAGCCCGCCGACAGCAGCACGGAAGAGATTGAAAGCAACGACCTCATCGGTTCTTACGCCGAACGGATTATGACCACCTCCGATGAACTCTATGTGCCCAACGCTTCTGACGACGACGAATTCGTCTTCAGCTACCTGCCTTTGGCCATCAAGGGCTGGAACCTTGACACCGCAGCAGCTGCCGCCAACGTGGCTTACCTCAACAGCATTTCTGGCATCGAGACGCTCACGGTGAACTTCACGGGTATTCCTACGGGCATCAAGTCTGCCGTCAGCGCTGACGCAGACGAAGCCGCCGGTACCACCTACGACCTCAGCGGCCGCGCCGTAAGGGAAACCACCGCAAAGGGTCTCTACATCAAGAACGGCAAGAAGGTTTACGTGAAGTAAGTCCTTCTCCGCGATAACGCAAAAGGCGACATCCCGATAGTGGGGTGCCGCCTTTTTGTTGTGTGGAGGAAAAGACTTGCTGTGGGGTTTCTTTTATAAAAGAAGAAATTGGGAAAATCTCAAGTTTTGTATTTTATAGAATAAGAAATGCGGAAAATTCGGGATTTTATTTTCTATAAAAGAAGAAATCCGTAAATTTGCCCTGAACATCTATTACAAAAGAAGTATGCAAGAGATTGTCAGACAGGATTATTGGGAGAAAATAGCCCACTACTTGGGTAAGGGGCAAATCATTGTGCTGGTGGGGCAGCGCCGCGTGGGCAAGAGTTGTATGCTCAACGTGGTGCGGCAGAAGGTGTCGGAAAATCCGGACGCCAACGTCATTTATATCGACAAGGAGAAGCGGGAGTTTGATGCCATCCAAACCTATCAGGACCTCAACCAGTACATCGGCGAGCGCTTTAAGCCCGGCGCGCACAACTATATCCTCATCGACGAGGTGCAGGACATAAAGGAGTTTGAAAGGACTGTCAGAAGTTACCGCACGGAGCCCGATACCGACGTCATCATCACGGGCAGCAACGCGCGGATGCTGAGCAACGAGTTGAGCACCCTCATCGGCGGGCGTTACGTCGAAATCCACATCTTGCCGTTGAGCTACTGTGAATTTCTCACTTTCCATAAACTCCAGGACAGCGATGAGGCGCTGGCGCAGTACATCCAGTTTGGCGGCTTGCCCGGGCTTACGGCTATGGGGCTTGACGAGACCGACGTGCGCGACTATCAGCGGAACATTTACGACACCATCCTCTTGCGCGACGTCGTGATGCGCAACGAAATCCGCAACGTGGTGTTCCTCGAGAACCTTGTGCGCTTCGTGGCGGACAACACCGGCAAACTGATTTCGGCAAGCAGCATCAGCAAGTTCATGAAATCGCAAGGCGAAACCGTCACGCCCGCTGCCGTTATCAAGTATCTCAAATTTCTGACCGACGCCTTCATCATCCGTAAGGTGAACCGTTACGACATCCACGGCAAGCGCATATTCGAGAGCAACGACAAATATTACTTCGAGGACAACGGCATCCGCAACGCCATTGCCGGCGGAACGCGAGAGGGCGACATCGAGAAAGTCATCGAGAACGTCGTCTACCTCCAGTTGCTCCGAATGGGCTACCAAGTCAGCGTCGGTCAGCTCCAAGTCGGCGAGGTGGACTTTGTGGGCAGTCGCCCCTCTGGCGAACGCGTCTATGTTCAGGCTTCCTATGTGGTAGCAGATGAGGCTACGCGGGAGCGCGAGTTTGGCAACCTCCGCGCCATCCAGGACAATTATCCCAAGTACGTCATCTCAATGACCCCACTCGTCACGCGCAACGATGACGACGGCATCACCCATCTGCATTTGCGGAAATTTCTCCGCGAAGGCTTTTAGGGTAAAACGCTCCGCCAATGTCTCATTCCAAAAATCCCTGTCGCTTGAGGGCGTCGAGCAGCCCTTGGCTCATGGCTTCGCAGTCGCGCTTCGTGTAGCGGATGTCGGTGAATATCTGCGCCAGCGTTTCCTTGTGGTTGATGGCGACGAACTCGCGGTTTTCCGGCAGGGCTTCCTTGGCGCTGTAGTCGCGGTCGATGGAGGACGGCGTGGGCAGGACGTACTGTTCGTTGTGGACGAAGGCAGAGAGGGGCAGGCGGTCGGTCTGTGCGGGCTGACCGTCGGGCCAGCCGAGCGTGATGGTCGCCACGGGCATCACCAAGCGGGGCAACTGGAGCGCGTCGATGATTTGCTGAGGCTGGTACACCGTCGTGCCGAGGTAGCAGAGACCCAATCCCGCCGCTTCCGCCAGGTTGCAGAACGACTGGCAGAAGAGCAGCGCGTCGGTCGCCGCGTTGATGAACGAGAGGAAATTGTCGTAGCCCGGTTCCGCCTTGCGTGCGCGGCACCATGCCGTCGTGCGGTGGTAGTCGGCGCAGAACGTGAGCAGCACCGGCGCCGCCGTCACCATAGGTTGGTTGAAGTGGGCTGGTGCGAGACGCGCCTTCATTGCGGCGTTGCGCGTCACGACCACGCTGTAGAGCTGCAAGTTGCCCATCGTCTGGGTGCGCGCCGCCGCTTCGAGGAGTTCGTTGAGGAGCGCGTCGTCGATGGGCGCATCGGTATATTGGCGCACGGAGCGCCGGGCAGACATTGCCGAAACCATGTCGGCGAGCAGAGCTGTTGTTTGCATAGCGTTTTTAGTATGTGAGATGATAAGCACAAAGTTAAGAAAGAGTTTTCGTTTGCAGCCCCTGCCGGGCAGACAAACTGAAGACCATTTTTCTTTTTTATCGGTGTGCGGCTCAGCACGGTGCGATTTTTTGGCTTTCTGCCGAAATATTTCCTCTGAAAAAGTGTATTTATCCAAGGTTTGTTAGTAATTTTGTAGCACAATGGCCAAATTATAAGTTGCATACAATCATCAATTAAAAACAGCATAATACTATGACGTTAATCAAATCCATCTCAGGTTTCCGCGGCACCATTGGTGGAAAGCCGGGAGACACTCTGAATCCGCTCGACATTGCGAAATCGGTTTCGGCATACGCCAGTCTGCGCGAACGCGTAGTAGGTCCCTATCGCCGCAAGGTTGTTGTGGGCCGCGACGCCCGCATCTCTGGCGAAATGGTTTCGCACGTAGTTTGCGGTACGCTGATGGGAATGGGCTTCGACGTGCTCAACATCGGTTTGGCTTCCACGCCTACCACCGAACTCGCCGTCACGATGGAACGTGCCTGCGGCGGTATTATCATCACTGCCAGCCACAACCCGCGCCAGTGGAACGCCCTCAAGTTCCTCAACGAGCACGGCGAATTCCTGCCCCCCGAAGAGGCTTCGGAAGTGGTGCGCCTCGCCAACAGCTGCGACTTCAGCTTTGCCGACGTTGACCACCTGGGCTGCTACACTAAAAACTTCTACTTCGACCAGCGCCACATCGACCTCGTGAAGTTCCTTGAACTCGTCGACGTCGAGGCTATCCGTCAGGCCAACTTCCGCGTGGCCATCGACACCATCAACTCCGTGGGCGGCGTCATCCTGCCCAAACTGCTCGGCCAGCTCGGCGTCACCCAAGTGACCGGCATCAACACCGAGCCCACGGGCGACTTTGCCCACAACCCCGAGCCGTTGAAGGAGCACCTTTCCGACATCCGCAACGTGATGCGCAAGGGCCACCACGACATCGGCTTCGTCGTAGACCCCGACGTTGACCGCCTCGCCCTCGTCTGCGAAGACGGTTCGATGTTCGGCGAAGAATACACCCTCGTGGCAGTTGCCGACTACATCCTCCAGCACACTCCGGGCAACACCGTGTCCAACTTGTCGTCCACCCGCGCCCTGCGCGACGTGACCGAGAAGTACGGTTGCTCCTACACCCCCGCTGCTGTGGGTGAGGTGAACGTCGTGACGAAGATGAAGGAGACCGGCGCCGTCATCGGTGGCGAAGGCAACGGCGGTGTCATCTATCCCGCCGCCCATTATGGCCGCGACGCCCTGGTAGGCATTGCCCTCCTCCTGACCTACTTGGCAAAGACGAAGATGAAGGCCACCGAGTTGCGCGACTCCTTCCCCAAGTACTTCATCGCCAAGAACCGCATCGACCTCGAGCCTACGACCGACATCTTCGCCATCCTCCAGAAGGTGAAGGAACTCTACAAGGACGAGAAGGTAACCGACATCGACGGCGTCAAGATAGACTTCGCCGGCAAGTGGGTACACCTGCGCAAGTCGAACACCGAGCCCATCATCCGCGTCTACTCCGAAGCCCACACGATGGAGGAAGCCGACGCCCTCGGCAAGCAGATTATGGAAATCGTCTATGGCATGACCAAGAAGAGTGAGGAATAATATCCGCTCCTATACCTATTATATATAGAAACACAGAAAGGCCCTGACTTTCCCGCCTGAAAGGGCAGGAGGTCGGGGCCTTCCGATTTTGAAACCAGAGCAATGAACAAGAAACAGTTACTCCTGCTGCTCCCCACGCTGGTGCCCGCTGTGGCTTCGGCGCAAGGCCGTTACAACATCGTCTACATCATGACCGACGACCACACGGCGCAGATGATGAGCTGCTACGACAACCGCTTCGTCTCGACGCCCAATCTGGACCGCATCGCGGCGGACGGCGTCAAGTTCGTCAACAGCTACGTCGCCAACTCCCTCTCAGGACCGAGCCGCGCCTGCATGCTGACGGGCAAGCACTCCCACAAGAACGGGTTCACCAACAACGAGCACGGCATCTTCGACGGCTCGCAACAGACCATGCCCAAGCTCCTCCAGGCGGCGGGCTACCAGACAGCCCTCATTGGCAAGTGGCACCTCGTGAGCGAGCCTACGGGATTCGACTACTACAACTACCTGCCCGGGCAGGGCGACTACTACAACCCGTCGTTCATCACGATGACGGGCGACACGGTGGTGGAGAAAGGTTACCTCACCAACATCATCACCGACAAGGCCATCGACTGGCTGGAGCACGGCCGCGACAAGTCGAAGCCCTTCCTGCTGCTCATCCACCACAAGGCGTGCCACCGCAACTGGTTGCCCGAACTGAAGTACATCCGCGAGTATGAGGACAAGACCTTCGACCTCCCCGCGACGTTCTACGACGACTATGCCGGTCGCAAGGCTGCCGCCGCCCAGGAAATGGAAATCGCCGACAACAACCACATGGACATCATCTACGACACGAAGATGTTCCGCCCGGGACTCGACACGCGCCTTACCTCCAACTACCTCGCCATGATTGGCCGCATGGACAGCGGCGACCGCTCTGCCTACGACTACTTCTACGACTCGCTCGCCATCGACTTCTGGAACCGCAATCTCGAAGGCAAGGCGCTGGCGGAGTTCAAATACCAGCGCTATATGCGCGACTACGCCAAAGTGCTCAAGTCGCTCGACGACAACGTGGGCCGCACGCTCGACTATCTGCGCGACGCCGGACTGCTCGACTCCACGCTCGTGGTCTACACCTCCGACCAGGGCTTCTTCATGGGCGAGCACGGCTGGTTCGACAAGCGCTTCATGTATGAGCAGTCCTACTCCACGCCCCTCGTGATGCGCCTGCCCGACGGTCTCAGCGCGCGCGGCGACATCAGCGAGATGGTGCAGAACATCGACTACGCCCCCACGTTCCTCGACATCGCGGGCGCAGAAATTCCCGCCGACATTCAGGGAGAATCGCTCCTGCCGCTGCTCGAGGGCAAGCACCCGAAAGACTGGCGCCAGAGCCTCTACTACCACTACTACGAGTACCCCGCCGAGCACAGCGTGAAGCGCCATTACGGCGTGAGCACCGCCGACGGCTGGAAGCTCATCCACTTCTACCGCGACATCAACGAGTGGGAACTCTATAACCTGAACGACGACCCCAACGAGCTGAACAACATCTACGGACAGCCCGGCACGGAGAAGGTGACGAAGCGCCTCAAGAAGGAACTGGTGCGTCTGCAAAAGCAGTATGACGACCAGGAGGCGCTGAAGTTGAACGCGCAATAAGCGTTCCCTCCTCTGCGATACGTCTCCGGGCGACTGCCTTATCCCTTTCGTGGAGGCAGTTTGTTCAATCAATAAAACCGCGCCCCGTTTGTTTCCGACAAGGACAAACGGGGCGCGTTGTATTTATATAATGTAGACCCTCAGCGGCGGTGCTTCATATCGTTGAAGGCACTGATGGCCATCGGGACGGACAATGCTAGCGCACAGGCATCGGCGGCAGCCTGGCAAATCTCTACGCCAAGCAACCCGAAGCAGCGCGGCAGGATGATGATGAGCGGAATGAAGAAAAGACCGCTGCGTGCTGCCGCCACGAGGTTGGCGCGGATGGGTTTGCGGATGGTTTGGAGCAACATGTTGGTTGCTACGATGTAGGTGATGAAAGGGTAGGTGAGCAACTGCCAGCGGAAGGCCGCCGAACCCACAACAATGACCGCGGGGTCGTCGCGGAAGAGTTCCACGATGTGGCCCGAAAAGAGGAAGCCCACCACTGCGCAGACCGTGAGGAAAGCTGTGCCCAGCTTGATGCTGTAGCTGAAACCCTCGTGGACGCGGCTGTAGAGGCGGGCGCCGTAGCAGAAACCGCAGAGCGGTTGAAAGCCCTGGCAGAGGCCGATGACCGTGGCGTAGAGGAACATTGTGATGCGCGTGACGATAGACATTCCCGCAATGGCGGCGTCGCCGTAAGCCGAGGCCGCCACGTTGAGCATCGCGGTGGAGAGACTGCCCAGTCCCTGCCGCGAGAGCGACGGTGTGCCGCCCAGGAAAATCTCCTTCATGTAGTGGGGCGCGAGGCTGAAGTTGCGCGGCCGGATGCCGATGTTCTGTCGGTTGTGCGTCATGCGGAAGAGGATGCAGAAGCTGAACATTTGGCTCAACACCGTGGCTGTGGCAGCTCCGCTGATGCCCATGCCGAAGCCGAAGATGAAGAGCGGGTCGAGCACCACGTTGAGCACCGCGCCCGAGACTATGCCGTACATCGCCAGCGCGGCGTTGCCCTGAAAACGCATTTGGTTGTTCATCACCATTCCGCCCGTCATGAACGGCGTGCCCAGCAGGATGATGCCGAGGTAGCGTTCGGTGTAGGGCAGGATAGTGGGTGTGGAGCCGAGCAGGTGGGATAGGGGCGTGAGGAAGGCGAGGCCGAGCGCCGCTATGACGATGCCAGCCACGATGGCGTAGAAAAAGCCCGTAGCTGCCATGCGTTCGGCGTCCGCCACCTCGCGGGCGCCCAGCTTGCGCGAAATGTAGTTGCCCGACCCGTGCCCGAAAAAGAAACCCACAGCCTGCACGATAGTCATCACCGAATATACAATGCCCACGGCGGCAGTGCTTTGCGTGTTGATTTGTCCCACAAAGTAGGTGTCCGCCATGTTGTAGAAACTCGTCACGAGCATACTGATGATGGTGGGCACCGCCATCTTGAGGATGACCTTGTGGACGGGGGCGTGCGTCAGGAATGTGAAATTGTCGACCTGCTGTTTCATTTCAGATGCAAATTTACGACTTTGACCCGAACGCGGGGAACGATTTCGATTAATTAAGCCGAAAGCCCCGGTGAAGTTTTCGCGTCGCCGCCTGTTTATGGGAGAACAAGGGCTGTGGACGGCGCAGAAAGTTTTCCGAAAAAGAAAATTTCTTCTTCGCTGTCCGAAAAATAATGAACAATTTCGGAAAACTTTCGCCCCATATTTTTGCCCAATCTGAAAGAAGTAAGTAGTTTTGTACCCGCAAACGAAACCCACTCCGAGAGATTCCAACAAACATAATCATATACCTCAAGTGAAAGAACAGACATACAGCTATGATGAGGCCTTCAAGGCCGCCCTCGAGTATTTCAAGGGCGACGAGTTGGCCGCCCGCGTATGGGTCAACAAGTACGCGATGAAAGATTCTTTCGGGCACATTTTCGAAAAATCGCCCGAAGACATGCACCGCCGCCTCTCTGGCGAAATCGCCCGCATTGAGCAGAAGTATGCCAACCCCGTGAGCGAAGAAGAAGTGTTCCAGCTTCTCGACCATTTCCGCTACATCATCCCCGCCGGCAGCCCCATGACCGGCATCGGCAACCACTATCAGATTGCCTCCCTCTCCAACTGCTTCGTCATCGGCATCGAAGGCGACGCCGACTCTTACGGCGCCATCATGAAGGAAGACGAGGAGCAGGTGCAGCTCATGAAGCGTCGCGGCGGCGTGGGGCACGACATGTCCCAAATCCGCCCCAAAGGCTCGCCCGTCAAGAACTCCGCCCTCACCTCCACCGGCCTTGTGCCCTTCATGGAGCGCTTCTCAAACTCCACCCGCGAAGTGGCGCAGGACGGCCGCCGCGGTGCACTCATGCTCTCGGTGAGCATCAAGCACCCCGACGCCGAAGCCTTCATCGACGCCAAGATGACCGAGGGCAAAGTGACGGGCGCCAACGTCTCGGTCAAGATTGACGACGAGTTCATGGAGTGCGCCATCAGCGGCAAGCCCTATCGCCAGCAGTTCCCCGTGAACGCCGCGCCCGACGCCTGCCTCACGTCTAAGGAAATCGACGCCTCCGCCCTGTGGCAAAAAATCGTCCACAACGCCTGGAAGAGCGCCGAGCCCGGCGTTCTCTTCTGGGACACCATCCGCCGCGAAAGCATCCCCGACTGCTACGCCGACCTCGGCTTCGAAACAGTCTCCACCAACCCCTGTGGCGAAATTCCCCTCTGCCCCTACGACAGCTGCCGCCTGCTCGCCATCAACCTCTACGCCTACGTCCGCGACCCCTTCACCCCCCAGGCCAGCTTCGACTTCGACCTCTTCCGTCGCCACGTCCGTTTGGCACAGCGCTTCATGGACGACATCATCGACCTCGAGCAGGAAAAGATAGACCTCATCCTCCAGAAGGTAGACAGCGACCCGCAGAGCGAAGAAGTGAAGCACACCGAGCGCCGCCTGTGGGAGAAAATCAGCCGCAAGACCGCCATGGGACGCCGCACCGGTGTGGGCATCACCGCCGAAGGCGATATGCTCGCCGCCCTCGGTCTCCGCTACGGCACGCAGGAAGCCACCGACTTTGCCGTCAGCGTGCAGCGCACCCTCGCCCTCGCCGCCTACGCCTCGTCCGTCGAAATGGCGCGCGAGCGCGGAGCCTTCGAAATCTTCGACGCCGCCCGCGAGGCCAACAACCCCTTCATCCTCCGCCTCAAGGAAGCCGACCCGCAACTCTATGCCGACATGTGCCAATACGGCCGCCGCAACATCGCCTGCCTCACCATAGCCCCGACGGGCACCACCAGTCTCATGACGCAGACCACCAGCGGCATCGAACCCGTCTTCCTCCCCGTCTACAAGCGCCGCCGCAAGGTCAACCCCAACGACCCAGAAGTCCGCGTCGACTACGTAGACGAGTCGGGCGACGCCTTCGAGGAATACATCGTCTACCACCACAAGTTCCTCACCTGGATGCAGACGAACGGTCTCGACACGACGCGCAACTATTCGCAGGAGGAAATCGACGAACTCGTCGCCCGCTCCCCCTACCACAAAGCCACCGCCAACGACGTAGACTGGCTCATGAAGGTCAAGATGCAGGGCGCCATCCAGAAGTGGGTGGACCACTCCATCAGCGTCACCGTCAACCTCCCCAACTCCGTCGACGAAGAACTTGTAGGCCGCCTCTACGTCGAAGCCTGGCGCAGCGGTTGCAAGGGCTGCACCATCTACCGCGACGGCTCGCGCTCCGGCGTCATGATTAGCGTCAAGAAGAAGGACGAAAAGCAGCCCCAGCCCTGCCAGCCGCCCACCGTTGTGGAGCGCCGTCCCGACGTGCTCGACTGCGACGTCGTGCGCTTCCAGAACAACAAGGAAAAGTGGGTGGCATTCGTCGGTCTGCTCGACGACCATCCCTACGAAATCTTCACCGGTCTGCAGGACGACGACGAAGGCATTGTCCTCCCCAAGACCGTCACCAAGGGGCGCATCATCAAGCACATCAACCCCGAGGACGGCACCAAGCGCTACGACTTCCAGTTCGAGAACAAACGCGGCTACAAGACCACCGTCGAAGGCCTCTCCGAGAAGTTCAACAAGGAATACTGGAACTACGCCAAGCTCATCTCGGGCGTACTGCGCTACCGCATGCCCCTGGAGAACGTCATCAAGCTCGTCGACAGCCTCCAGCTCGAGAGCGAGAACATCAACACGTGGAAAGTCGGCGTCGCCCGCGCCCTGAAGAAGTACATCTCCGACGGCACCGTCGCCCGCGGCCAGAAGTGCCCCAACTGCGGCCACGAAACCCTCGTCTACCAGGAGGGCTGCCTCATCTGCAAGCACTGCGGCGCCAGCCGTTGCGGATAGTCACCCCTCGCCGCAGGGCTTTTCCGCCCCTCCCCAAACCTACGTTTTTAATAAACCGACCATAAGCAAATCAGACCGCCAGTTCCACAAGGAATTTGGCGGTCTGATTTTATGTTATGGTTTGAAAAATACTGAATTATTCTTCCCAAGTCCAGCGTCTGCCTACGTATTCTGGGTGTCCGCTGTTCCGAATGACTTTAGCGGGTACTCCAGCCGCAGTAGTGTCTGGGGGAACGTCGCGTGTGACCACTGCTCCCGCGCCAATTGTGGCATTGTCGCCGATATGCACGTCCTCTACAATGCAGACCGACGGCCCTACGTAGACGTTGTTGCCGATGGTCGCTGCGTGGCTCTTGTTAGACCCAATGGTTGTGAACTGGCTTAGGTTCACGTTGTTGCCAATGACGGTCGTGGGGTTCACCACCAGCCCGATGCCGTGGCCGATGTATAATCCATACCCAATTCGCGTGGACGGATAAAGCTGTATTCCCCATTTTCTGGAACTGAGTTGGAGCTTGAATCGAAAGAAGGGGTAGAGTATGCCCTTGTAGCTGCATAGTCTGAGCCAGAAGGTGTAGCCGAAAGTACCTGGTGAGCGGTGTGCTCTGACCCACATCTTGAAGATAGACTCTTTCTTTCCAGTAAGTCGGTAATTGTCGCTGCGAATAAGTGTAATACAGTCGTGATAGCTTTCGGCCACAGGGATAGAGATGGTGCTTTCCCCATTCTCAATTTTTAAGTACTTCATAGTGTAGCGGTTTTGTGTGCGTACACTACCGTCGGAAAACGGGAAACCAAATACCCAAAGAAAAATAAGAAGCGTAGATGACTTCTTACCTTGCACTTGGGTATTTGGCGAACCCGTTTCCAAAGATAAGTCGTACCTACGCTTGTGCGCAGGCATTTACCGAACTTATTCTTATGGAAACTACTTGCAATCGCCAAATTTTAAGTGCATTCCGAATAAGTAGCAAACGCTACGATTTTTATTATGTGAACTGTTGTATTTTTTCTTTTGGGGTGGTTGTGAGTGATTTGTGTTATACTTAGCGGCAGCCTTGCGGCAGACCACAATCTTTATTGTTTCTGCAAACTTACACAAAAAACTTTGCTTCTACCTCAAAATCTCAAAAGAAAAGTGTCCCACAATAGAGAAAGTGGTTGTGGGCTTCTGAAACTTTTTCCCAGTGCTTTTTAGTCCCCACCAGTGCTTTTGAAAAATATCCCTGTGATACTTCTCCAAAAGCTCAGGACTAATTCTCAA
>JAUNOO010000132.1 GCA_030531095.1 Bacteroidales bacterium | reverse complement strand
TAGAATGCTCAGGACTATTTTTTGATAGCTCAGGACTATTTTTTTGATAGCCGGCGCTTATTATAAACGCAAGAAAGAGAGCGGCCTGCAACAGGCGCTCTCTTTCTTTATGGCAGACTTTATGTATTGGGGCGAAGCCGCTATTTCAGGACTGCCCCAAAAGGTTCAGCGGCGGGACTATTCCTTCAGGTCGGCGGGAAGCATCGTGATGGTCACGCAGTTGTTGTCCTTGAGGAGGACGCTGTTGACGAAGCTGCGGATGTCGTCGGACGTGAGGCTGTCGTAGCTCTCCACGTAGCCCGTGTGCTCGTCCTTATTCCACGTCGTCTTGGCGTAGACAAGGCTTTCCCAGTATTCGTTCTGGCGCTGCTGGTCGGCAAAGTCCTTTTGCACATACTTCTTCACCTTGTCGAGTTCCTCCGCCGTCACGCCGTTCTGGGCAATGTCGCGCAAGCCCTGCGCCATGAGCAGGATGGCAGAGTCGCAGCTGGCGGGCTGCACGGGGCAGTAGACTTGGAGGGTATAGGTTTCGCGCACGCCGTATGCTGCACCTCCGGCAGCACCCACGCTATAGGCGATGCCGCTGTCCTCACGAATGCTCTTGAGATAGCGCTGCGTGAGGATTTGACCGAGGGCGTTCGCCACGGCGGCGTTCTTGAGCGTATAGGGTACTTCGCCCGTCCAGAACTGTGCTATCATTGCCTTGGGGGTCTCCATCTGGCGCACGAAGCGGTTCTCTACCTGACCGCGGACGGGGCGGATGCCGAGGTCGACCATCTTCTCGCGCGACTTCACGCCCTCGAGCGGGGCGATGTACTGCTCGACGTAGAGGCGAAGGCTGTCGGGGTTGAAGTTGCCGGTGAAGTAGAAGTCGAAGTCGCCTGCCGAGCGGAAGCGTTCGCTGTAGAGGCGCTTGATGGCGGCATAGTCTGCCGCGTCGAGGTCGGCAAGGGTGAGCGATGCCTGGCGCGGGTTGTGGTCGTAGAGCGTGGCGTAGAGGGAGTCGCTGAAAGCTACCTCGGGCACTTTCTCCATGTTCTCGAGTTGGGCGCGGAGCATGGCGATGGTGTTGCGGAAGGCGTCGGGGTCGTCGCAGGGGCTCTGGAAGCGGAGGTAGATGAGCTCGAAGAGCGTGCGGAGGTCCTTGGGCGTGGACGAGCCGCTGAGGTTCTCGGTGAGCGCGTCGAGGCTGACGCCCACAATGGCCTGCTTGCCGGCGAGCTTCTTCTGGAGTTCGGTGTAGGTGAAGTGGCCCAGACCGGTGCTGCCCATGATGAGCGAGAAGAGTTTGGCGTTGTGAATGTCGGCGTCGGCAATCATGTTTTCACCGCCGAAGCTCGAGGCGCGGAAGGTGATGCTGCTGTCGTCGAAGTCGGTCTGGCGGAAAAAGACGCGGGCACCGTTGGCGAGCGTCCAGCAGGTGTATCCGAAGTCGGCGGGGGCTTCTTTCTCAATCTTGCCCGGGGCGGGCAGTTGGGACACGAGGGGGTCGCTCTTCACGTTGTCGACGTAGGCCTCGAGCTGGGCAGACTTGCCTGCCGTCACTGCAGCCTTGAGCGACTCGACCGTGGGGACGACAACGTCCGCCTTGTCGGGGTACATGGCGAGGAGGACGAAGTTGGTGTCGGTGGATGCCACGAGTTGCTGGAGGGCTGCGTTGAAGGCCTCGTCGGGCAACTGCTGGAGCATGAGGTAGGCGTTGTACTCGGTGGTGATGTCGGGGATGGGCGAGCCGTCGAGGAAGTGGCGCGTATATTGCGGCGCGTAGTAGCTGTTTTCCTGCTTGGCGCGGTTCTCATAAGTCATTTCTATAAGGCTCATGAATTCCTCGCGGGCGCGGGCAATCTCGGTGGACGTCAGGCCGAAGCGGGCGGCGCGCTCCAGTTCCTGCACGACGTACTGGACTGCCTCGGCGTCGTGCCCAGGTTTGGGGAGGATGCCGACGCTGAAGGCGCCCATCGTCTTGCTGACGAGATAGTCGTCGTCGTACGTGCCGACGTTGACGAAGGGGCAATCGGCCTGCAGGCTCATCTCGTTGAAGCGGGCGTCGAGGGCGGTGCTGACGACGTACATCATGAACTTGTTGGCCATGAAGGCGGGCGTATTGCGGAGGTCTTCGGGCAGAACGTCGTGCTTATACATGAGCTGGATGGCGGAACTGGCCTGTTCCTTGTCCTTGTCCACCACATAGATGGGCTCGGTGGTGACGGGCACGGGGTAGTGCTCGTAGGCGGCGGGATTGGCGGGCATCTTGATGTCGCCGAAGAGTTGCTGGATGCGCGCCACGACTGCATCGGCATCGATGTCGCCCACCACGACGATGCCTTGCAGGTCGGGGCGGTACCATTTTTCGTAATAGGCACGGAGTTCCTCGGGCTTGAAGTTGTCGATGACCTCCATGGTGCCGATGGGCATGCGGTGGCCGTAGCGCGAACCGGGATAGAGCACGGGCAGGTTGCGCTCGTAAATGCGCATTATAGCCGACGAGCTAAGTCGCCACTCTTCGTGGATGACGCCGCGCTCCTTGTCAATCTCCGCCGGGTCGAGCGTCAGCCCGTCCGCCCAGTCGCGGAGGATGAGCAGGCAGGAGTCGAGGTTGGCGGGCGACACGGGGACGTTCTCAATGCGGTAGACGGTCTCGTCGGTGGAGGTGTAGGCGTTGAGGTCCACGCCGAACATCACGCCGATGCTCTCGCAGTACTTCTTGATGCGGTCGCCGGGGAAGTGGTCGGTGCCGTTGAAGCACATGTGCTCAAGGAAGTGGGCGAGTCCGCGCTGGTTGTCTTCCTCCTGCACGGAGCCCACCTTCTGGGCGATGTAGAAATTGACGCGCTGTTCGGGCAACGCGTTGTGGCGGACGTAGTAAGTCAGTCCGTTTGCCAATTTGCCAGTGCGCACCGCCGTGTCGACGGGCATTTGGGGCAACTGCGGCATCTGCTGCGCCACCGCGGGCACTACAACAGCCGCCGCGAGCAGGAGCAGAAAAAAACTGAATTTCTTCATAAACATAAACTTGTTGTGTATTTGGTGTTGACGTGCAAAATTACAACAATCCTATAATATTCGGGGAGGGAATGGGGGCAAAAACAAATTAAGCCCGACGGATTTCGGGGAGAACTCCTCACAAACAAAAGAGTGCGTTTCCACAACTCATTCATATAATTAGGAGTCGCCCTAATCCTTCAGCATATACACAGGTATGACGTGCACGCCGTCGGGACGGGTGTAGGCATATTGTCCGGTAGCCGTCAGGATGGCCAAAAACGAGGGCTTCGGCATTTTTGTGGTGTCAATCTTTTCGGCCAAAGTGCGCAGGGAGGAAGCCCCTTCTTCAATCAAGCGCTCTCCGCCCAACTTGATTTCGACAAGGCCGTATTGGCCATTGCGCAAATGGACAACAGCGTCGCACTCCAGTCCGTTTTTGTCGCGGTAGTGGTAGACTTCGCCGTTTACAGCCTGGGCATACACACGCAAATCTCTGATACATAGCGTCTCGAAAAGCAAGCCAAAGGTGTTGAGGTCGTTTATCAAATCTTTGCTGCCAAGACCCAACGAGGCGGTAGCGATTGAGGGGTCTACAAAATAGCGCGTGGAGGCTGTGCGGACTGCTGTGCGCGAACGCAAATTGGGATTCCACGCCGTCATGTCCTCAATCACAAATATTTTTCTCAAAGCCGAGAGGTAGGAGAGCAACGTATTTTCGCTGCAACTCAAATCGTTTTCCTGCATGTCTTTCAGGAGTTTCGCCAAAGTGGTCTGAGTGCCTTGCGCCCTCGCATATATTTTGAGCAAGCGCTTGACGCGGTCGGCATCGCGGCTGACACCGTCCACCCGCTGCACGTCGGAATGTATCACGCCATCCAGATAGTTGAACGCCACGTCGGCTGCGGCATCCTGTCTGAGGTGAGTGACCATTGGCCATCCTCCGCGGCACGTCAGATAAGCGACGTGCTCCAATTCCAATTCTTCACCCGCTTCGCCTATCTGCTCTGCGCCCTCAAAGAGGGCTTTCAGACTAACCTTTCCTGAAGAATCGCCCGATTCCCACAACGACATGGGGCGCATGGTCAGCCACGCCATCCGGCCTGTTCCCGTATGGCGTATCTTGTCCAAATTGGCGGGTACGGCAGAGCCAGTCATGATAAACTGCCCCATCTCCTGCCTTTGGTCTACAGCGTGCCGGACGGCATCCCACAGTTTGGGAGCCAACTGCCATTCGTCCAAAAGGCGGGGTGTCGCCCCTTCCAAAACAAGAGCGGCATTCAGTTCCGCCATTTGCAGATAGTCTGTGTGGGACGTATCAGAAAGGAACACTGTTGACTGCGCCTTCTGCTCTGCCGTTGAGGTCTTGCCACACCACTTGGCGCCCTCTATGACAACGGCTCCTGCTGACTCGAGTTTTCGGTCTAAAAGGGCATCAGCAATTCTATGACGATAATTTCCCATCTGGTTATCTGTTATTTACGGGGCAAAGATAATAATTTTATTTCGGAATTGAGGCGTTTGGCCGAAAATCATTGCGGTGTTTGGCCGAAATCCGTTGAGGCATTTGTCTGAATTCCGT
>JAUNOO010000024.1 GCA_030531095.1 Bacteroidales bacterium | reverse complement strand
GGAGCGGCGGAAGGATGGGGCGGGATTTATGAATCTGAATTTTCGGAGGCGACTGCCGACGATGAGACCTATATAATATGGTGTGGAACGTAGTATGTGAGGGTGGGGCACGCAGGGGGCGTGGGGCAGGCGTAAGCCGGTGGGCGCGAGGAGTTCAGTAATAAAATCCCTAAAAAGTAGAGATGGGTAAGGAAAAAATATCTATTTTTGCAGGTTGTAAAAAACGGAATAATATAAATCCACTGCATAGTCACATCATCTTCTCATGAAGCAGTACAAATTAGTCAACAACCTGATTGGTTGGCTTGCCTTTGCCATTGCAGCCTTCACCTATTGTTCTACGGTGGAGCCTACGGCAAGTTTCTGGGATTGTCCCGAGTTTATCACCACGGCTTATAAGTTGGAGGTCGGTCACCCGCCCGGTGCACCTTTCTTCATGCTGACGGGCAACTTCTTCACGCAGTTCACGAGCGACCCGTCGAAGGTGGCCATGTGCGTGAATATCATGTCGGCGCTGCTTTCGGCAACGTGTATCCTGTTCCTCTTCTGGACCATCACGCACCTGACGCGCAAGCTCATCTGCGAGGACGGCGAGGTGAAGAGCCTTTGGCAGACCATCGTCATTATGGGCGCAGGTCTGGTGGGCGCGCTCGCCTATACGTGGAGCGACACGTTCTGGTTCTCCGCCGTCGAGGGTGAAGTTTATGCCTATTCGTCGATGTTCACCGCCCTGGTGTTCTGGCTCATCCTGAAGTGGGAGGACCACGCGGACGAACCGCACTCCGACCGCTGGCTGGTGCTCATCTTCTACCTGACGGGCCTTTCCATCGGCGTGCACTTGCTCAACTTGCTCTGTTTGCCCGCCATCACGCTGGTCTACTACTTCAAAAAGAATCCCGACGCGAAGGCACGCGGTGCCGTCGGGGCGCTCCTCATCTCTATGCTCCTGGTCGTGGCCGTGCTCTACGGCGTCGTGCCGGGCATCGTGAAGGTGGGTGGCTGGTTTGAACTCTTCTTCGTGAATACGCTGGGTCTCGGCTTCAACACGGGTCTCATCATCTATATCCTCGTCCTCATCGCCGTGGTGCTTACTGCCATCTGGAGTACGAACGGCACGCGCCGCAAACTCATCTCGACGCTCTACGTGCTGAGCGTGGGCCTGCTGGGTATTCCCTTCTTCCTTGGTCACGGCACGACGGCTGTTGTCATCGGCTTGCTCCTGCTCGTTGGATTGGGCTATCTGCTCAATCTCAAGAAGAACGGCGAATACGTGTTGCGCAAGCGTTTTCTCAACACGTCGCTCCTCTGTATGCTCATGCTCATGATTGGCTACTCCTCGTATGCCGTCATCGTCATCCGCTCCACGCAGAACACGCCGATGGACCAGAACTCGCCTGAGGACATCTTCACCCTCGGCAGTTACCTGGGTCGCGAACAGTACGGCAGCACGCCGCTGTTCTACGGTCCTGCCTTCACCTCGACGCCCTGCTACGAGCGCGTCACGGTGGACCCCACTACGGGACAGCAGGCCTATATGGTTATGACGGATAAGGGTACGCGCATCCAGCGCCACGAAAAGAAGGACTCGACGGAGGCTGACCGCTATGACGAGGTGTCCGAAATGAAGGGCGCCGTCTATCCCAGCGAGATGAAAATGTTCTTCCCGCGCATCTACTCTTCGTCGCACGCCAGCTCCTATGAGCAGTGGCTTGGCGGCGTGGACACCCACGAAGTGACTGCCACATGGGACACCTCTTCGGGCGAGGAAACCAACTACGGCGAAATGCCTTCGCAGTTGGACAACATCCGCTTCTTCCTCTCCTATCAGGTCAACTACATGTACTGGCGCTACTTCATGTGGAACTTCGCCGGACGCCAGAACGACGTTCAGGGTCATGGCGAGCCCGACCAGGGCAACTGGATTACGGGTATTTCCTTCATCGACAATGCCCTCTACGGCGACCAGAGCCTCCTGCCCGACAAGCTCAAGAACAACAAGGGTCACAACGTCTTCTACTGTCTGCCGCTCCTGCTCGGTCTGCTCGGCCTCTTCTGGCAGGCCTTCCGCGACCGCCGTGGCATCCAGCAGTTCTGGGTGGTGTTCTTCCTGTTCTTTATGACGGGTCTCGCCATTGTGCTCTACCTCAACCAGACGCCGCAGCAGCCGCGTGAGCGCGACTATGCCTATGCCGGCTCGTTCTACGCCTATGCCATCTGGATAGGTCTCGGCGTGGCTGCCCTCTTCAGCATCGTTGACCGCTATCTCAAGAACCGCCGCGTCGCTGTAGCTGCCGGTGCTTCCGTCCTCGGTCTGCTCGTGCCGCTCCAGATGGTGAGCCAGACGTGGGACGACCACGACCGCTCGGGCCGCTACGCCTGCCGCGACTTCGGTCTCAACTACCTCAACACGCTTCCCGAGGACGGTGAACCCATCATCTTCACCAACGGCGACAACGACACTTTCCCCCTCTGGTACGCCCAGGAAACGGAAGGCCAGCGCACCGACGCCCGCGTCTGCAACCTGTCCTACCTCCAGACCGACTGGTACACCGACCAGATGCGCCGCCCCGCCTACAAGTCGAGCTCGCTCCCCATTGCCTGGGACCGCTACGAGTACGTCGACAACCGCGGCAAGGGCTTCGACTACTATGAGGTGCGCCCCGAAATGAAGGCCGAACTGGATGAGATTAAAGCGAAGACGGGTGTCAACACCTACGACTTCAAATACCTCATCGACAACTATATCCGCGCCCGCGTCGCCAACGACCAGCCGGGTATCTTGCCCACCGACTCCGTCATCATCCCCGTCGACCGCGAGGCTATTATCGCCTCCGGCATGATACTGCCCTACGGAAAGGACTCCATTCCCGAATATATCACGCTGTCGTTCCGCGGCAGGACAAGCATCACGAAGAGCGACATGATGATTTACGAAATGCTCGCCCGCAACGAGTGGAAACGTCCCATCTATATGTCTGTGACGCTTGGCGGTTTGGGCTCAGCCAACTTTGCCGGTCTCGACGACTACCTCTATCTTGAGGGTCTCGCCTATCGCATTACGCCGTTCAAGCACCCGCGCGGCGCCGACGGCAGTCCGCAGACCTATATGGACACGGACAAGATGTACGACAACTTGATGAACCGCTTCAAGTACGGCAACGTCAACGCCAAGGGCATCTACCTCGACGAGACTGTCACCCGTATGTGCAACACCCACCGCAGCATGTTCGCACAGCTCGTCCGTCGTCTCCTCGAGGAGGGCAAGAAGGACAAGGCCCTCGCCGCGCTCAAGAAGTGCAAGGAGGTTCTGCCCTGCGAGAACATTCCCTACGAGAACTACGATTACGCCCTCGCCGAATTCTGGCTCGCTGTTGGCGAAAACGCTGAGGCTGCCCGCGTGGCAAAATACCTCATCACGCAGAACGCGCAGTACCTGCGCTGGGTAAGCACGCTGAGCGACAACCGCATCGAGAACATGATTAGCGAGTGCCGCAGCAGCATCTCCTACCTCTACAACGCCTACAGCTGCTTGAGCGAGGCTTCGCCCGAACAGGCCAAGGCTCTCGAAGGCTTGATGGCTTCTGTGGAGCAGACACGCGCCGCCCAGGCCGTGCTCAACTGGATTAATCGTCAAAACCAGCAACAGTACGCCCCCTCCAGCAGTTATGGCTGGCCCTCTTCGGGCAACGGCTATAGCTTCGGCGACTAAAGGCCTATGATAATCGAGCAGCCCGCCAAATTCCTGCGCTGGCTCTATCCACACGCCTTGTGGCGGATGAACCCGGAGGAACGGGCCGTCTATCTCACATTCGACGACGGCCCCATCCCCGAAGTGACTCCGTGGGTACTCGAGGTGCTCGACCATTACGGCATCAAGGCCACCTTCTTCATGGTGGGCGACAACATCCGCAAGCACCCTGAGGTCTTCGAGATGGTCAAGGCGCACGGCCACCGGTTGGGCAACCACACGTTCAACCACATCGGCGGTTTCCGCCACGGCATCAGCAGCTACGTCCGCAATGTCGACAAGGCCAACGTCTATCTCAAAACCGACCTCTTCCGCCCTCCCCACGGCTGGATGAAGTGGGGGCAATACATCTTCGTGCGGCAGCGCTACCGCGTCGTCATGTGGGACCTCGTCACGCGCGACTACTCCAAGCGGCTCAACGGTACCGACGTCTTTCTCAACGTCCAGCGCTTTGCCCGCCCCGGCAGCATCATCACCTTCCACGACTCGCTCAAGAGTCAGGACAAGTTGCTCTACGCCCTGCCGCGTGCCATCGAGTGGCTCCAGTCCGAAGGCTATGAGTTCAAGGTCTTCGATTGAGTCCGGGTCGAAAGAGATTGAGGTCGCCCCAAACCAGTTTTCCAGAAGATGACCACAACCGATATGCTTTCCGCACAGCAAGTCAAAGCCGAGGCCCTCCGCCTCGGCTTTGCTGCTTGTGGACTGGCGCCTGCCGAACCGCTCGACGCAGTCCACGCCGCCCGTGTGCGCCAGTGGTTGGCTGAGGGAAACAACGGCGAAATGGCGTACCTCGCCAACCACCTCGAAAAGCGCCTCGCCCCCCGCCTGCTCGTAGAGGGCGCCAAGACAGTTGTCTCCGTGGCGCTCAACTATTATACGGGCGCGTCCCTTGCGCCCGAGGGCTACGACTTTGCCCGCTACGCCCAGGGCCGCGACTACCACGACGTTGTGCGCGAAAAACTCCGCGCCCTCATGGCCGCCCTCGGCCTCCAGGAACACACCGACGGCCGCTGCTTCTGCGACACCGCCCCCGTCGACGAACGCTACTGGGCCATGCGTTGCGGACTGGGCTGGAACGGCCGCAGCGGGCAACTCGTCATCCCCGGCGCAGGCACTTATTTCTTTCTCGGTGAACTCATCCTCTTGCGTCCCGCCGACGCCTACGACAACCCTGTGCCTTCGCGCTGCGGTTCCTGCACGCGCTGCATTGATGCCTGTCCCACTGGCGCCCTCCTTGGTGACGGCAGTCTCGACGCCCGCCGCTGCCTGTCCTACCTCACCATCGAGCACCGCGGCGACCTCCCCGCCGATGCCGGCGACCACATGGGCCACTGCGTCTACGGCTGCGACCGCTGTGCCGAAGCCTGCCCCTGGAACCGCTTCGCCCGCCCCACGGCTGAGGCCGACTTCCTCCCCTCCGACGCCCTCCGCCGCATGACCGCCGAAGACTGGCAGCACCTCACGCCCGAGCAATACCGCGCCCTCTTCAAAGGCAGTGCCGTCAAGCGCGCCAAGTACGAAGGCCTCCTCCGCAACATCCGCGCCCTCTCCGACAGCACTTCCGAATAGCTCCGCATCTCCATCTGAAAAAACTGTCACATTTACCGCTTTTTTCAGATGCTCTTCCCAGCTTGGGGGCAGCAAAATTCCACTTCTCCGCTTCTCCATCTGAAAAAACTGGCACATTTACCGCTTTTTTCAGATGAAAATTTTTCTTTCTGTGCAGTTTGTCTTATCTTTGCATCTGAAAAACTTGTCACATTTACCGCTTTTTTCAGATGTATGGAAATCAGAAGAGATAAATATTTGCAACAGCTCATTGGCAGTCGTCACAATCAGCTCATCAAGGTCGTCACGGGCATTCGCCGTTGCGGCAAGTCCTACCTGCTCTTCGAATTGTTCTACAAATATCTGAAAGAAAATGGAGTAGAGGAGAGCCACATCATCAGGATTGACCTTGAAGACCGCCGAAATATCGCTCTGCGCGACCCCGATGCCCTGCTTCACCACATCGACGCGCTGATGACCGACGCCGATATGTATTACATCCTGCTCGACGAGGTGCAGCACGTGCCCGAGTTTGAGGATGTGCTCAACAGCTACCTCCACGTCAAGAATGCCGATGTCTATGCCACGGGCAGCAACTCCAAGTTCCTCTCTTCCGACATCATCACCGAATTTCGTGGCCGTAGCGACCAGATTCACATTTCTCCCCTCTCGTTTGCCGAGTTCTATAGTGCAGTGGGCGGCGCCGAGTCCGATGCATGGAACGCCTATGCCCGTTATGGCGGCCTGCCCCACGTTGTGTCGCTCCTGAGCGACGAGCGGAAAAGCCAGTATCTCAGCGACCTCTACGAGTCGGTCTATAAGCGCGACATCATTGAGCGCAACAAACTCGCGAAGAGCCATGAGTTCGACGAACTGGTCAAGATTATGGCATCCTCCATTGGGGCACCTTGCAACCCTTCCAAGCTCTCCAAGACCTTCAAGTCGGTCGAGAACACCAACTTAACCTACGACACCATCGCCCGCTACCTCAAGTTCATGGAGGACGCTTTCCTCATCCACAAGGCCGAACGCTATGACGTGAAGGGGAAGAAATACATCAACTCACTGTCCAAGTATTATTTCAGCGATATAGGACTCCGCAACGCCCTGCTCAACTTCCGCCAGCAGGAGGAGACCCACATCATGGAGAACATCGTCTACAACGAGTTGTGCATCCGCGGATTCAAGGTCGACGTAGGTGTTGTGGAGAAGCGTGTGCGCAACGCCGAGCACAAAATGGAGCGTCGGCAATACGAAGTCGACTTCGTGGCCAACCTCGGTTCAAAACGCTACTACATCCAGTCAGCTCTCGCCCTCCCCACTCGCGAGAAAACCCAACAGGAGTCCAATTCGCTGAGCAGCATCCACGACAATTTCCAGAAAATAATCATTGTAAAGGACGCCGGTATCCATTGGCACACCGACGACGGCATACTTGTGCTCAGTCTCTTCGACTTTCTCCTCCGCCCAGAGAGTATCGACTGGTAGACGAAGGTCAGTCCCGCCTCCTCTGCGCCAAATAAACGACCGAAAATTTGCCAGCATAAAAAGAAATTTGTACTTTTGCGCCGTCATCCGCGTGGTGACACCCAGATTGTTCCATGGTGTAATGGTTAGCACTAGAGTTTTTGGTTCTCTCAGTCCCCGTTCGAATCGGAGTGGAACAACCTCAATCAAGGCCTTGCGTCGGTAGTGGCGTGAGGCCTTCTTTGCCCCTTCAAACCGCCCTTCATGGGCCACAAAACTTATATCAGTCCGCACATTTCTTAAGTCTTGACCCACAAAAACTATTTCGCCAGCGTATGAGAATCGTCCTTCAATTCAAAGTCACGCCCACCTTCCACATCGAGAGCGATTACTTCACCTTCAACGTCGACTTCACCGACCGCCCCGACAACTACATGCGGTGCAAAAGCAAACTGCACTATACGTACTTCATTACCAGAGATTTCGACTACCGTACCGACTTAAATCAGCTGTTTCTCAACATGCTCATCATCGAGGTCATGCGCGAGCGCGCCAAGGTCGAAATTCCGCCCCTCGTCCAGAAAGTGGCTACCGAATTCAACATCCCCCTCAAGCGCATTTCCATCAAGGACATCCATTCGCGCTGGGGCAGTTTCTCTTCCATCGGCAACCTCAACTTCTCCGTCTGGCTGATGCTCATTCCGCCCCATCTCGTCGACTACGTCGTACGCCACGAACTCGCCCACTTCTACGAGTTTAACCACAGTCCGCGCTTTTGGGCCGAAGTCGACAAACTTTACGGCGAGTCGGGCAAGGGCCGCGCCATGGAGCGCCAAATGAAGGCCTGCTCGCGCGAACTATTCCGCCGTCTGGCAGAGGAACGCAGGTCCACAACGCTCTGAGCACCCATACCTATAATATATATACGCGCGCGCGAGGCGCTCTGCCGCCTTTCGTCCCTGCGTCTGCACCTTGCACCCGTCCGCCCAGCGCGGCGTGCACCACCTCCAGAACGCCCTCCTCAGATTTCATAACTTTGCCTCCTGCTTTCCACATTTCCACTGAAATTGCTGAAACTTCTACTCGAGGAATCCCGATTTTTACATAAGATTTAAAACATTGAAACAGAGCCTTTTAAATCCTCGCCTAAACTTTTGAAAATTAGTCCAGTGCTTTTTACTACTTAGTCCTGAGATTTTGAGAAATAGTCCAAGGCTATTTGCTCAAAAGCTAAGGACTAATTCTCATACGCTAAGGACTAATTTTCAAAAACTCAGGACTAATTTATGAAGGTTCTGAACAAGGTTTTGATGGCTTATAAAAAAGGGAACCACGCTGTCGGCGATGGTTCCCATATTGTGAGGTAAAATATTTCTCGAAATACCCGATGAAATCGCGGATTTTTGTATTTCTGGCGAATGCTTTTATTCCAGGACTGGCACCAAGTATTTGGCGAGGAGGTAGCCTCCGCCGATGAGCCAGACGAAGAGGATGGCTGCAAGGAGGAAGGGCTTGAAGCCTGCCTTGCGGAACTTGTCGATACTCGTTTCGGCACCGAGCGCCGTCATCGCCATTGTGAGGAGGAAGGTGTCGAACGTGTTGATGAAGTTGACCACCGAAGCGGGGAGCAGGTCGAACGAGTTGAAACCGATGACCACGAGGAAGAGGATGGCAAACCAGGGCAGTGAGATTTTGCCGCGCCCTTCGGTGTCGCCGTTCTTGAGGGCGGCGCGCATCACGCAGTAGCTCAGCACGAGCAGGACGGGCACGAGCATCATCACGCGAATCATCTTGACGATGATGGCGGCGTCGGAGATTTCCTTGCCCATGGCGTTGCCGGCGCCCACCACGTGAGCCACTTCGTGGACGGTGGAACCGGTGAAAACGCCCCATTCCGTCGGCGTCAGGTCGAACACGCCGTTGCGGCAGAGGATGGGGTAGAGAAACATGGAGAGCGTGCCGAAAATGACGACGGTGGAGACGGCGACGGCGGTCTTGTAGGGCTTCACCTTGATGGCAGACTCGGCGCCGAGGATGGCTGCCGCGCCACAGATGCCGCTGCCCACCGACGTGAGCAGGGCGATGCCGCGGTCCATCTTGAGCAGACGGCCCACGAGGATGCCGCCGCCGATGGTGACGGTCACGATGATGGCGTCCACGCAGATGGCAGGCAGACCCACGTCGAGGACGTTCTGGAACGTCAGTTTGAAGCCGTAGAGGATGATGCCCAGGCGCAGCACCTTCTTCGAGCAGAACTGGATGCCGGGAACCCATGTCTCGGGCAGGTTGTTGCGAAGACTGTTGGCGTAGAGCATACCCAGAACGATGCCCACAATCATCGGGCTAAGGGACAGGCTCTTGACGAAACTCATGTCGCCAATGTAGAAGGCGGCACACGAAAACAAGGCGATGAGCAAAACGCCGTGGAGCATGCTGCTCCTCTTTTCACTCAGCATAATACGAAAATTTTGTCGGTTAAATAAAAGGTCTTACGGTCTGCAAATTTACGAAAATCGGGCGGCAGCGTTGTAGGACTTATTTAGAAAATGAGCAGGCGCGCGCCCTTTTAACAGAGGAGCGGGGTAAACTGGCGGATGCGCTTTGCAATCTCAGACAAAAACCTGTAGCGGCGGCGGGAAAAGTGCGCAAATTTAAGTACCTTTGTCACTGACATCTTCTGACGCCTCCGTCAGCGGTCGAAATCCTGCCGAAAACCGCACAAGCCCATGCCCGCCAAAAAGAAACCAAGACCGCACGCCGCCCGTCCGTCGTCCGACATCGGTGCCCTCGCCCTCTCCCTCGCCAACCGCGGGGCGGAGGACGCTGCCGACGTGCTGCGGCAGGCGGAAGGACGGCAACGCCTTGCGGCGAAAGTGCCCTCGTGGACGGCAGTAGAAGGGCTGCGCTATCCCCCTCGGCTCGCCCTCGAGCAGTGTTCGGGCGAAGTGGCGGCGCGCTATAAGGCGGAAGTCGTCCGCCGCCTGTTGCCCGATGGCGGTGCGATGGCAGACCTCACTGGCGGCTTCGGCGTGGACTTTTCGTTTATCGCTCCGCTCTTCAGCCGTGCCATATATGTGGAGCGCCAAGCAGAACTCTGTGATTTGGCGCGCCACAATTTTCCCTTGCTCGGCCTTAAAAATGCCGAAATCATCGAGGGAAACGGCACGTCGCAGTTGGAAGTCCTGCCGCCCCTCGACCTCCTCTTCATCGACCCAGCCCGCCGCGACGGCGCAGGGCGCAAGACGGTGCTCATCGAGGACTGCGAGCCCGACGTGGCACGCCTGTTGCCGCAGTTGCAGGCCAAGGCGCGCTTCACGCTCGTCAAACTGTCGCCCATGCTCGACGTGCACCGCGCCGTGGAGACTCTGGGCTGCGTGGCAGAGGTCCACGTGGTGGCAGACGGCGGCGAGTGCAAAGACCTGCTCCTCGTGCTCTGCCGCGAGGCAGTGGCATCGCCCATGCTCCACGTCGCCGAAGGACCTTTGCGGTTGTCGCTCAACCTTGCCGACGAAGCTGCCGCCCAACCTCACTACGCCGCTACGCCCGCCGCCTATCTCTATGAGCCAGGCCCGGCGGTGATGAAGGCAGGCGTATTCAAATGGGTGGCGGTGCACTACGGACTCGAAAAACTCCACCCCAACAGCCACCTCTATACCTCTGCCGCCCTCGTGCCCAACTTCCCCGGCCGCACGTTCCGCGTCCGCGCCGTCAGCGGTTTCTCCAAAAAGGAACTGCGCGACCTTCGCGCCACGACCGACCGCGCCAACCTGACCGTCCGCAACTTCCCTGCCTCGGTGGGCGAACTGCGCCAGCGCCTTAAGGTGAAGGAGGGCGGCGAAGCCTACTGGTTCGCCACAACACTGTCTGACGGCACGCACCGCCTCATTGACTGCCGCAAAATTGCCGCAGAAGGCCGATGAAATCGACAAAATCAGAGAATTTGTGGTGCGCAAAAACTACAGAATATAAGACCATTATTTCCTGAAACCTAAATACAAACATCAAATACTGCCTCAATTATGAAAAGTCTCCGCCACCTCTCTATGGCCCTGACCCTTGCCGCACTCTTCAGCGCCGCTCCCGCATTGGCGCAGCAGAGCAATCCCGTTGTGCCCCGCCCCATCAGTACGACGTGGACTGATGAGGGTGCTTTCCAACTCACCGAAAAATCCGCCATCGCCTGCGATGCCGCCCTCGAACCCCAAGCCCGCTATCTGCAAGAAACGTTCGCCGCCTCCACGGGTTACAATTTGGCTGTAATTCCCGATGGAAAGGGCAAAATTTGTCTCACTGTCGACACCCTCCGCGTGCCGAAAGCGGAGGGATACGTCCTCGAAGTGACGCGCAAGGGCATCTCCATTTGCGGTCACGACGCAGCCGGCGTGTTCTATGGTATACAGACGCTCCTCCAACACTTCCCCGCCAGCATCCACAGCGACAAGCGCCAGAAGGGTGTCGACTGGACGGTGCCCGCCCTCCGCGTCGAGGACGCTCCCGAAAGGCCGTGGCGCGGAATGATGCTCGACGCCGCCCGCTACTACTACGACAAGTCGTTCGTCCTGAAGTTCATCGACATGATGGCAATGTACAAACTCAACAAGCTACAGTTCCATTTCATCGACGATTCCGGCTGGCGACTTGAAATCAAGAAGTATCCCCGTCTCACCGAAGTGGGCGCTTGGGCAGGCTCCGACGAGAAGCGCACCGGCGGCTACTACACGCAGGACGACATCCGCGAAATCGTGGCCTACGCCGCCGTCCGCGGTGTGGAAATCATTCCCGAAATTGAATTCCCCGCCCACATCCTTTCCGCCGTCGTGGCGTACCCGTGGCTCTGCTGCACCGGTCTGCAACACGAAGTGCCGCAGCAACATTTCATCAGCCGCGACCTTCTCTGCGTCGGCAAGGAAAGTTCCCTACGCTTCCTGCGCGACGTCCTCGACGAAACCGTCGCCCTCTTCCCCTCCTCCTACATTAATATCGGCGGCGACGAAGCTGTCTACACCCGTTGGGAAAAGTGCCCCGACTGTCAGGCGCTCATGAAGCGCGAAGGACTCACCGAGGCGTCCCAGTTGCAGGGCTGGCTCACCAACGTCGTGGCAGGCTGGATGAAGGAGCGCGGCCGCACTGTCATCGGTTGGGAAGAAATTATGATGCGCGGCAAGGTCGAAACCCCAGTCGTGGCGCTCATTTGGCACAACGTGGCGGACTCCATCCACGCCACTGCAGGCGGGCACAAAGCTATCATCACTCCCGCCTCCCACCTTTACTTCGACTTCCCCGAAACCTCTACGCCCGGTGAACCCCAACACGCCACGTGGATGCCGCCCATTTCGCTCGAGAAGGCCTACACCATGCCCGTCAACGACTACGACCCCACCTCAACTACCCTCGGCGTGCAGGGTTGTATCTGGAGCGACCAGTTCATCCACGGCACGCGCCTCCAGGAGATATTGCCGATTGATGAGGACCGCTCCGAGCGCTACGTCGAATATTTCGTCTTCCCCCGCCTCCTCGCCCTCTCCGAACTGGGCTGGGACAAGGCTGACAACCGCGATTTTGCCGATTTCACCCGTCGCCTGACCGACCAGTTTGCCCGTCTCGATGCCAAGAACTGTTCTTACCGCGTGCCCGAGCCCCGCGTGACGTCGCTCACCGAAAACGCCGACGGCTCATACACCTACCGCCTCGCACCCTCTGTAACTGGCGCCGCCGTCCGCTACACCACCGACGGCACGTACCCCACTGTCCACTCGACGCTCTACGCTGGTGAGCCCGTCACCGTGAAGCGCAAGTCCGACCTCTGCGCCATCACCGTCGTCACGCCCACCCACTACTCCCTGCCGCTCTACACCGCGCCCGACTATTCCGCCTATAGCCAATACGGCACCTACACGACTTCGTGGCAGCCCCTCCAGGTGCAGACCGTCCCCACCCCTTGGCGCATAGAGTGCACCGGCAAAATCTCTGACAACGGCCGCTACGAAGTGAGCTTCATCGGCGAGCGCGGCACCGCCCATCTCCGCCTCGGCGACCTCAAGGTCTACAAGCGCGACGAACTCATCGCCACTGTCAGCCAGTCCGCCACTGCCGACCCCGCCGCCACCTACGCCTTCACTGTCGACAGCTTCGAAGCCGGTACCCCCTTCTTCATCGAAGTCACCGCCTCCGGCGACAACGGCAACGACACCTCCGGCCTCGTCTTCATCAAGAAGGCGGAATAAGCCTACAATTGGGAAATATGCCCTTGCGCGGTCCCTAAAAAGTAGTTTGGCAGGAGCAACAGATAGTCCTCTGTGCTCTCCGCCAAACTATATTAGGCGCGCCTCCATACCATTTTTCCTCCCCAGGAGTAGGTTTCAAAAATTCCCTCTCACACCGAATTTTTACGGTCTCACTGCGCCGTGGTTCGCTTTGAATTTTCTATTTTTGTGGAGTCACAAACAACTGCAATGTTATGAAGATACCGAAAATAATTTTGGACGAAGCAGAGAAGTATGGATACAATAGTGTTGGGTTTATCGGCGTGAGAGATGGGGCACAGGCTTTTTCAGTCGGCTATGTTGATGACAACGGTTTTCCTCCCCCAACAGGTCTGCCAACGGTTTTTCTGTTGAAAGGGACGAAGGTAATAGTCAAAAGTGGTCTTGAAGCCCTACATTTATTGTGATTACTTAATCAGACGTTCTGCGAATTCCGCAAGCTCTATTCCCTCTGCTTTGAAATTCCTACCTTTGTAGAGTCACAGACAACATCATATCAGATTATGGATTTAAGGTACTATAAAGGAGAGAAAAGCAACCCCTTTGAGGAGGTAAACGAAAAGCAGGGCGCGTGGTGCAATAGGTACAACCCTATTGCCAGTGCCTTTTGGTTCTTTGAATACCACTGGGCTAACGGCTGGAGCAAGTACAGCAAGCTTGAGGTGCGCAGGAGCGACCTATACTTTGAGGCACACAAAGAGCCGCAAAAGGATTTCAGCAGCTTGGAGGATGCCCTTTGCGCATTTGTCTATAGCATCAATGATTCGTGGGCACAAACCTCATGCAGCCGCTGGTGCACCTACCTGCATGAGAACGGCACAAAGGAGAGGTTCTACAAGCCTGCTGGCAGCTATGTGCCTGCAGATGAGGTGCCCAGCTACCTGCACTGGTATAGAGGAGAGGGAGCAAACCCATTTGAGTTTACCAACAGCACCAAATCCTTTTGGTGGGGTTTTGAATATGCATGGTACAAATCCTCTGAGAAACCCACCAAAAACGGCTTTGAAAGCTACTTGGAGGAGTTTTTCGCACGCAGATGGCACTCCAGCACCAAAGCAGACGGTTATACAGAGTTTATTGAAAAGGCTTTTGAGGCATACAGGAGTGGCACACCATCAAAAGCTGTTAGTCAATAATCTCCTCCAGCTCCCCAACCCAATCACCTACTTCCCCCACACCTGCTGTTTAACACTGGTATGGGGCTTTTAGCAAGCGGAATTTGCTGCCAGCCCGGAAAGTTATCTCGCTCTCACCACCGCCGGTTGTGATTCGCTTTGAAATTCCTACCTTTGTAGGGTCACAGACAACCGAGTGCAGAATGGACTGACCTCGATACTCGTTGTGATTCGCTTTGAAATTCCTACCTTTGTAGGGTCACAGACAACTCCTCCTTGTCGGTAATCCTGAGAAAGTCTGTTGTGATTCGCTTTGAAATTCCTACCTTTGTAGGGTCACAGACAACTTGGGTCGCCAGGCATATAATGCGTCTTATGTTGTGATTCGCTTTGAAATTCCTACCTTTGTAGGGTCACAGACAACTCAAGAAAAAAATTATCGGAACATCCAGTTGTTGTGATTCGCTTTGAAATTCCTACCTTTGTAGGGTCACAGACAACTAAGTAGAATATATAATGGTTGTATAAGTAGTTGTGATTCGCTTTGAAATTCCTACCTTTGTAGGGTCACAGACAACTCCATATCAAGCGCACTGCACAATTTTTCCGTTGTGATTCGCTTTGAAATTCCTACCTTTGTAGGGTCACAGACAACGCTGGGTTATATGATATCAAATCAAGCTACGTTGTGATTCGCTTTGAAATTCCTACCTTTGTAGGGTCACAGACAACTTCGTGGGGTCAATACCATTCTCCAGTACGGTTGTGATTCGCTTTGAAATTCCTACCTTTGTAGGGTCACAGACAACTTCAAAAGCACAGACGGCACGCTCAAGGATGTTGTGATTCGCTTTGAAATTCCTACCTTTGTAGGGTCACAGACAACTATTGCGATTGGAGAATGTCTGAAAATTGTGTTGTGATTCGCTTTGAAATTCCTACCTTTGTAGGGTCACAGACAACGCAACAATGGTTGGGAAAGTTATCATTTCAGTTGTGATTCGCTTTGAAATTCCTACCTTTGTAGGGTCACAGACAACAATTCCATGCACGAAACGTGCGGAAAGTGTGTTGTGATTCGCTTTGAAATTCCTACCTTTGTAGGGTCACAGACAACTCAAAAGCTGCCTGACACTCGGGTTGTTTTGTTGTGATTCGCTTTGAAATTCCTACCTTTGTAGGGTCACAGACAACTTTCCGTTATTCGGAACTTTCAGAGTTTGCGTTGTGATTCGCTTTGAAATTCCTACCTTTGTAGGGTCACAGACAACCAAGACCTGTTTCACTCGACGAGAGCCCTTGTTGTGATTCGCTTTGAAATTCCTACCTTTGTAGGGTCACAGACAACTTAACATGAATATGCACCAAGTTGCAATAGGTTGTGATTCGCTTTGAAATTCCTACCTTTGTAGGGTCACAGACAACGCACCTTGCGCTCGCCATCTGACTTTTCCAGTTGTGATTCGCTTTGAAATTCCTACCTTTGTAGGGTCACAGACAACGCCGCACACCAAGCAGGACACGGCTAAAGTGTTGTGATTCGCTTTGAAATTCCTACCTTTGTAGGGTCACAGACAACATATTCTGCATAACTATTAGTGGTTCAGTAGAATACAAAGGTTTCTAGAAAACAAAAAATGTCTGTAAAAAACGGGTAATCTTTCTGCTTTTAGAGAGATTACCCGTTTCTGTTTGACTATTGTTCAAAACAGTTCCAGCTGTTGACCAGGTGCATTAGGTTTCAGCGGTTTAGTCCCATAGAAAACCTTTATATCGCCAAATTGCTTATCGGTGATACACATCAGTGCCACACTTCCGAAATCGGGAAGGAAACTATGCACGCGCTTTATGTGGACCTCTGCGTTCTCCATACTGGCGCAGTGGCGTACGTAGATGGATTTCTGGAACATCGTGAAGCCATCTCTTATCAGGTTTTTCCTAAAGATGGCGTAAGCCTTGATGTCCCTTTTGGTTTCCGTCGGCAAATCGAATAAGACCAATACCCACATGACTCTGTACTCATTGAGTCGCTCCATTTTTTCATCACATTTCGGGGTAGCTGATTCGCCGTGCTTCACCGCTGAAACATTTGAATAGCGAAGCCGTGGTTTGCCCCATTGCCACCATTAGTGGACTGCGCTTGCCGCCAATTTTGACGTCGAGTGTCGGAACGGTTAAAAGTTCTGTCTTGAATGCCTTGTCCAACTGGAGGGCGCTGATGTCCGGCTCACGGGCTATCAGACCGAAGACGAGCGTGTCGACATAGGGGCGGTAGGGCTCCATGATGTCGTCTGCAAGGCAGTAGGCGTTGTAGCGGTTGTGGTGGTGAATGCCCAGTGTGGGCAGGAGACCGCTTGCTACGAGCGAACGCGCCACAACTGCTCTCAGAATGGCGTAGCCATAGTTGAGCAGGTTGTTGGGCGACTGTTCTTCTCTGCCACGCGTAAAACCGTCGCCCCCTTTCAGTTCGGAAAAGAGAGACTTCCAATAGTAGGCTGCCGCGCGACCTTCGAGGTTGTCCGGGTCACCGCTGCGGACGTCATTTGCCCAACGCTGCATGCAGCCCGTCTGGACAGAAGTGAGGGCGCGTAGTGTTGCTTCCTGATTGGCAATTTTGGCCTTGACGGTCTGCTGCCACAGTTGTTTCTTGAGCGGCAACGATGCAGCTATCTGACACTGGAAGCGTTCGGACTGCGTGGTGTTGCACGTCAGAGGTAGGAAAAGACCGGACGGCATACATGCGCTGTTGCATGTGACGACAGCGCAGTTGTTTTCAAGAAGTGCGCCCAGAAGGGCTTGCGTGAGTGTTATCTGCTTGTTGTCTAGAATGATGATGCCAATGTCCTCTATAGGGCGCGTCACTTCGCCCTCCTGCTTCATTCTTTCGGGCAGGTTGCTCTTTACCACCTCCGGCATCTTTATGACAAGCTGGTTCTGCCGCAGAGAGAGGTAAGCGGGATTACCGAAATAAAGCGTTTTCTTTATCATAGGCTGGTATCCACTTCGAAGGACCCAAGTCGATTGACCTTTAGCGGAATGCAGGTCTCGTGTATCATTTCGCCCGTGAGTGCTCTTCCTATTTTATTTAAAGCTTCAAACTCTTTCCCATTAACGATAAAGGCCGCTACAGCAAAGGGTAAGAAAAGACATTGACTACCCGTACAACTTACCATTTTATAGATGCGCGAGTGGTCGAGTGGTAGGTTCATTTTGCCACTCTTTCGTTCTTCTGCTGTCGGCACATAGACAAGGTCGTTGGGCGACAGAACGAATTTAGGTGGCATGCCGTTAGCATTTTCTGGTGCAGCTGGCAAGCCCTGTTTTTGTCTTTCGATAGCAAGATTGAGAGGGACGGACGCATAACTGCGTTTTCTGACAATCTGTCCATCCTTATCCTCCGTATCTTCTTCGTAGATTGCAAAGAAAAGATTCGTACCCTTGGCAGCCTCCACAAACTTGGAAGACTTGCTACCCCTTTGACCGACATTGAATTTATCGCCTTTTTCGTAAGTCCTGACTTTTAGAATGGGCTGGTGCGGCTTGCCGTCGTTCAATGCCACGATGTTCCGATTGAGGGCTTCTATCCCTTCGGGCGAGAATGCCAGCTCTGCATCATTGCCATACGTACTGAGGTGGTGCCAAAGAATTTTCTGGATGCCAGTATCGGCAATACTTTTCTCTATTTTCTCGGCCGTGAAGGACGTGTCGAGACTCTTTCGCGTGGCGAAGAAGCGGTTCTTTATTTCTCCCGTGCGGTCTTTTTCTTCACGTGAAAAATAGTAGACCTTGATTTTCTTCAGATTGATTTTGGGCCACTCCTCGGCGTGCAGCTCAAAGTATTTGGTCATTGCTTTGGTGTCGTACCCTAAAGCTATCAGTTCCTTCACTTTCTTTTTCAGATCCTTCTCCACGATACGTTCAGGAGCCATTATCGCTTCCTTCAAGTTCACTTCCTTGATGCGGCGCAGGTTTATCTCGCCACAGAACGTTTCCTTATGTAGCGGCTTTCGGATAGCCAATAGTTCCCCTTTAGTCTGGCGCACAAAGACTTTCTTTCCGTTTCGGAAAACCTGATACTTATTGGATGACTTGGTGACAATCCGCTGATTCTGTTTGAAGCTGACAATGATATCGTTCAAAGTGGTAAGGACGTCACTGGTGAAGCTCGGCCACGGCTTCTTGAATTCCTTTGCCACTATGATTTCTTTGACTTGACCGTCTTTCATCATCTTCTTCGCCTTATCGTAAACGCGCAGTTTGCGGGACAGTTGATAACGCATTTGTGTATTCTCCCCACCGGCAGACTCGTTGTTGAGCAGATTCACATGATTGCGGGTGGTGCAGGCTATCACGATAGCGTCCATCGCATGGTGGCGGTGGTCGATGCGTTTCTTGTTGAACCCTTTTTGCATGTCGAGGGGCATGGCGGGAATGAGGTGTCCCTGGGCACTGACGGCCGTAAAGCGGGAAGAATGGTCAATCTCGTTCATGCGGACAAACCTTGGCAGGATGATGCTGTTCCAGGCGTCGTTGACACCCCAGTCCTTTTTGAGCCGATCGGTGATAGCGCCGTTAGTGGAGATGATATTCTTGGAGGTGGCTTCCATTTCCCCCTCCTCACGCACAATCTTGGAGAGCAAACCCTTGATGAGTTTGCTGATGTAGCGGCTGTCGTTCATCTGGCGTTGGATGAACTGGTCGGGAATGTCGTCCATCAACAGGTGCTCACGCTTTCTTTTATTGCCTTCGTACTGTTCCTGCACCCTTTTCTGGTATTCCTCCACTGAAAGAATCTCCACGCTGCCGCCCATTGACAGGGACACCTTCTCTCCGCTATGGTTGCGTATGAATTCCATGCCGAGCTGGTTGTCTTTCAGTTTGTTGACCTCAGCCTCACAGATAACCTTGTTGGCGTACGAGTCGTCGAAGTAGCGCGACTGCGGAATGATGTGCTCGATTTCGTATGCAGGCGTGAACAACTTGGCCAAGGGTATCACCTTTCCCGTATAGGGCGACTGGTATTTCTGGTCGAGCCACAACTTATACTTCAGCACATCGCTGCGGGAGGGGCGTTTGGAGACATCGGCAGACGACAGGCGCTTCTTGATGTCTGCAATATCATCGGTGAGTTCGGTCGTGCTGAGTACGCCGTCCTCGTAAATGCGCAAAATCTCCTGTTGGCTGGGAGAATAAGGTCGAATGCCCTCCACGCCAAACTCGGGATTCATCATTTCTGTCAGCAACACCTTGATGCGCAGGTTGGTGTCCTCGTTCTTGAGAATGGTGTCAGTACGTTTTTTGCGTTCTTCCGAATTACTTCTCAGCTCACGCCCAAGTTCTATATGGATTTTGTTCGGACGGCCATACTGTTTCCAAATGTCGCGGACAGTGCGCAGCGTTTCGGTCACCACCTGCTCCACGATGGGATTGCGCAGCGAGTGCTGCTTGAAGTTTCGCAGATAGACGTCAATGTCGTCCGGTGAAGCCCAACGGTCGGTGTCTTTCGCCTCGCTGTGGCGGCCATACACCACGTAGCAGGCGAGCCACAGGGGCAGACCGCTGAACTGCGACAGTTCGGACATCCCTTTGAGTTGTTCTGCCACACGGTCTGAAACAGTATCTTCCACTTCGCCGTCCAGCAGACGCTGTATCCGTTCGCGCGTGGCAGCGTCGATGGCATCGGGATGCCAGTACTTGCCCATACGCATCAGGGGCAGCAACTTCTTGATGGCCTTGGCGGAATAGGCGGCGTATTCTGAGTCAAACGGCGGGAATTTGACGAACTGCTCGACGAAGGCTTCGGGTAGACCGTGCTTCTTTGCGAAATTCCGTCCTGCCTGCCGTAATTCCGTCTTGTCGCTGACCGAATAAAGAATGTGCCACAGGTGTTCCTCAATCTCTGGTGTGAGGAAAGCGCTGTCCACGCCTGCCTTTTTCAGCAGTTTGAGGAAAGCGCCCCGGGTCTCGTTACAGGGGTATTTCTTGTCCTCTACATAGTTCCAGCGACAGGGACTGACGCCTCCCTTGAGTTTCTTTATTTTGAAGTAGGCCAGCAACTGGTCTTGCTTGATGTCCTCCCGATCGTTGAGAAACTCGAATAATTTGACCCTGTCGTCCACAGAGGTGATGTACAGGTCGGTGACATCCACGTCCTTGCGGTACACTCCGCCCTCGATGCGCTCGCGTTCGTAGATTCTCAGGTTGGAGACGAACTGCCACACGCGGAACTCCTGGAATAGCGGATAGGAACGGGAAATGCACTTGTTTGGCATCTCCTTTATTTCTCCAGTCTCTCGGTCAACACAAGTGTGAGACTCGTAGGGGCAATCTGCAATCTCGGATTTCTTACTCTTGAGTGGCCGCTGGTAGAAAATGATGTTGTCGTGCAACAGATAGGTGAAGTCGCGACCGGCGATGGAATTCCGGTATGCCTCGTTGCTGCTGTAGAGTTCTTTGAGGCAGGCCTCATAGAGCGAAGCGTCTTGGAGTTCGGGGATGAACTGCTTTTGCGTTTCCAGAATTCGGTGAAGCTCTTCCTTATAATATTTGCGTTCCACCACGCGCACCAGTTTGCCTCTGACTTTCTGTTTGGGGTTAATCAGAAGGGCGTCGAAGATGAATTCTGCCACAGTCTTCTTGGCATTGTCAATGTCGTGTTCAGTCTTCTTTTTCTGCAGAGTCCAGTCTTCCTCTTTGGGCAATCTGATGGACTGCTTCACCTTCCCGTCTTTGTCCGTTTTGGGAGAGCCGTCGGGATTGAGGTCTGTGGTCACAATGAGTTCAAGAACATTTCCCACCAAGTCGGGCTTATCACGATAAGTGCGGCGATAAATCATACCGTTTTCAAGGACAATATTGTACCACACGTCCTTTCCCTTTCTGTCGCCCGAATCCACTACGTCTACAACGCGCAGGGCATAATATTCCTCCAGTTTTCCGGTATTTTCCTGTTCTTCCTCGCCGCGCGCTTGGTAATAGCCACGCTTTTGGTTGAAGTTGAGAAGAATCCACGCCAGTTCTTCTTTGCTGACGGCGCGGGTCAAAGCCTTCTTTCTCAGATAATAGATAGTCCAGTCGTAGGGCACTTTCCCGCCCTCGGCCAACCATTCAGGCTGCGCTTTGCGGAACAACTCCAACATTTCCTCATAGGACGACTGGAAAATGAATTGCCACTGACCGAACTCGTCCTTGCGCCATGGCAATTTGGGCTCCTCGTGGTTCTTGAACTTTCCATAACGCGTGAGGGCTTCGGCATAGTGAGGCGGCAGGAAACCCAAAATGTTCAGCACGCGGTGTAGACGTTCACGGCGCAGGTGGTGACGCTCGTACAAGCGGCGCATCCCGCGCTTCATGGTTCTGTCTTTTGTTTGCGAGACGGCATTTCCTTTTTCAAAGTCGCCCAGGACTGCTGCGTCCATAGGAATGATACGGCTTCCCGCCGCCTTTATTCCGCAAAGACGTTCCTCTCCGTCGGGTTCGACGATATAGTCCACTACGGACCATCCTATACTGTTGGTTCCTAAATCTAATCCGAAATCTATTCCCATAATTGTCGTTCTGGTGTGGTTAGTGTAATCTGTTTTCAAAAATTGGCAACGGCTGTGAGACCATAGCTTTTGGCAAAGATATGGTTTTTTGATTAAAAAACTCAGAAAAATTTTGATTAACCTAAAATCCGCAACTAATAGTCATGCGGACTAATTTTGCCGTCTTGCCCT
>JAUNOO010000131.1 GCA_030531095.1 Bacteroidales bacterium | reverse complement strand
GATACAACTTCTTTTCTTTTTCTACCATCTTGTGTCTACTTTTTCAATAGCAACATTTTGTGTCTGCACTTCGGTGTTCACCCCAATTTAATCGGACTGAGATTTTTCTTAATATGTCTGCAACGGGAACGTAATATGGAAGGACGAACTTTGCAGCGTGAAATCTCAATGAGGTCGGTTTATGGACTGTGCCTGCGCTGATAAAGTCATCTGTGCAAGTCGAATAGGAAGGGGCGCGGTCCGACGGATTTGGGACAAAGAACAGACATATTCATTTTTCAAATTTCAATCATGAGAAAAGAAACGATTAAAATGCTGGCCTTGGCCACAATCGCAACGATCAGCACGCCGGTGCTGACCACTTCTTGTAGCGATGACGACACCGTGACGACAGAACGTAATTGGTCGACGGACGGTGGACTTAACGCTGCCGACAACTTGCTCTTCAACGACTCGGTTATCGGTAATGGCGACAACGAGTTTGTATTCAATGGCACACAGACGCTCAAGAAAGGTACTTACCTGCTGAAGGGTTGGGTGTATATCGCTGACGGCGCCACACTGACCATTGAGCCGGGTACGATCATCAAGGGCGATAAGCAGACGATGGCTTCGCTCATTGTAGAGCGCGGCGGCAAACTGATTGCCAAGGGTACGGCTTCTGAGCCTATTGTCTTCACTTCAGAGCAAGCTAAGGGGTCGCGTAAGCCTGGTGACTGGGGTGGTATCATCATTTGCGGTAAGGCTTCTCACAATGCCGGTGAGGCTCAGATTGAGGGTGGCCCGCGTACGAAGCACGGTGGTAGCGTCGATACGGACAACTCGGGTGTTCTGAGTTATGTGCGCATCGAGTTTGCCGGTTATCCTTTTGCAACTGACCAAGAAATCAACGGTTTGACACTCGGCTCTGTGGGTAGCGGTACGCAGATTGACCACGTTCAGGTATCCTACTCGAACGACGACTCTTTCGAGTGGTTCGGTGGTACGGTAAATGCCAAGTACCTTGTAGCTTACAACGGCTGGGACGACGACTTCGACACCGACAACGGTTACTCGGGCACGGTGCAGTACGGTTTGGTAGTGCGCAACTCTAAAATCGCCGACAAGAGCCAGAGCAACGGCTTTGAGAGCGACAACGACGCCAGCGGTTCTACGGCTACACCGGTGACTTCTGCCACGTTCAGCAACATCACGTTCATCGGCCCGAAGGCTGTGGATGCCAATTTCGTGAATTCTTCGAGCTACATCACGGGTGGCGACTACTATCCCAACAATGGTTCGGGTCTGGGCCGCTTCCAGGCTGCCATGCAAATCCGCCGCGGTTCTTGCCTCAACTGTGTGAACTCTGTGGCTATGGGTTATCCCATCGGTCTGATGCTCGACGGCGAAAAGGGCAACACGCAGGCACAGGCTAAGGCTGGCAAAATCACGCTCCAGAACATTTGGTTTGCCGATGTTGAGGCTGTAGGTTCTGACGCCAACAAGTACTACGGCGACTACCTCGTAACGGGCTACGACTCCATCAAGAATCCTATCATCGACTCGACGCAGACTTCCTTCTCGTCCACCTTCTTCCGCGCTCAGGCCGGTAACCAGGTGACGACTATCAGCGCCCTGAACCTCACGGGCAGCAGCCGCTACCCGGGTTTGACGACGAACTTCATGCCGCAGTCTTCCAGCCCAATGATTGGCGCAGCTTCATTTACAGCCGTGAGCGGTCGCGGCTTCGACGAGGATGTGAACTACATCGGTGCCTTCTCCGCCAACGACACTTGGATGGACGGCTGGACGAACTTCGACCCGAACAACACGGATTATTAAAGCACTCTCCCCTTTAACCAATAACTGAAAAATCCCCTCCTGCGAGTCGCATCGCGGGAGGGGATTTCTTTATGGGGTAGGGAGGAGAAATTCAATATATCTCTACCTCATCCACAAATATCCAGCCGCCATATTGGCCGGGCTTGGCCTGTACGCGGACGTAGCGCGCTTCGGTCGTGCCCTTCCATTCCCATTGCTCCACGGATGGGTTGGTGAGTTTTTCCACAGCCTGCGAACGGGAGTGGATGGTGGTGAAGTGCTCCCCGTCGGTGGAGACTGAAATAATGTATTCGGCAGGCAGGAAAATTTCGGGGCCAGACGACTGGTAGAAGTTCGTCACTATACGGCTCAGCTCCTGCGTCTTGCCGAGGTCGAGGGTGACGTCGAAGCGCTGTCCTCTGATGAATCCCTGCCAGGCTGAGCGCGGGCCGTAGTCCCAACCGCCGCGGCGGCCGTCGGTTAGCGATGTGACACCGTCGGCGCAATAGCGTTCGTTGAAGGGCAGGTTGTAGGTCACTTTTGCGCCGCGTCCCAGGTGCTCCACGGGCGTGCGGCTCTCGGCGCGGTCGCCCACTTCGTGCTTCAGGTCGAAGGCGTTCACACCCTCGTCGCGCAGTTCCTCTACCGCCAGGAGGGCGCGGGCGCGGAAGTCGTCATAGTCCTTCACCTCGCCGCCCGTCCATCCGTTCTCGGCGATGGCGAGCAGGCGCGGGTAGAGCATCTGTTCCACATGCTCGGTGGTGGGGACATATTCTGTCCAGAGGTTGCCCTGAATGCCGCGGATATGCTTGCGCTCCTCAGCCGAGAATCCGGCGAGCGGCTGGTAGCTGTAGACGTTGCTGAGCGGTTGGAAACCGCCCATGGCTTCGGGCTGCGAGGGCGGGTCGTCCTGAAAACCGTCGATGTAGCAGAAGCGTCCTGGAGCAAGCACCACGTCCAGTCCTTGGGCGAATGCCTGGCGGATGTAGCTCGTGTCGCGCCAAATCATGACCGTGGCGTTTTGCAGACTGTCGGCGAGTACCTCGTCCCAGCCTATGAGCGTGCGGCCGCCCTCTTCGCGCAGAAATTTTCCGATGCGGCGCACGAGGTAGCCCTGCAGCGCATTGCTGTCGGCGAGGCCTTCGTCTGCCACGCGCTTCTGGCAGAGCGGACAAGTGGGCCATGACGCCTTACCTGCTTCGTCGCCGCCGATGTGGATGTCTTTGGAGGGGAAAATGTCCATCACTTCGCGCAGCACGTTTTCGAGGAAAGTGAAGGTCGCCTCATTGCCGGGGCAGAAGTCGGCCTGCTTGTAGGGCTCATGCGTGCAGGAAAATTCGGGGTAGGCAGTGAGCACCTCTTCGCTGTGGGCGGGCATTTCTATTTCGGGCACAATCGTGATACCGCGTTCGGCGGCGTATGCCACGAGGTCGCGCAACTGCTCCTGAGTGTAGTAGCCGCCGTAGGCGCCCTCAGTGCCTTCTTCCGCGTATTGGCGGTTGCCTGCCCACCACTTCTTCCACGATGCCTCGGTGCGCCACGCGCCGAGTTGCGTCAGGCGCGGGTAGCGCTTGATTTCCATGCGCCAGCCCGCCGCGTCGGTGAGGTGCAGGTGGAGGCGGTTCATCTTGAAGCGCGCCATGATGTCGACCTGCTTCTTCACGAACTCGATGGGGAAGAAGTGGCGCGACACGTCGAGCATCGCCCCGCGCCATCCCAAAGCGGGCGCGTCGCTGATGGTGCAGCACGCCACGCCGCGCTTCACCTCCAACTGGCGGAGGGTGGCTTTGGCGTTGCGGAAACCAGCCGTCGAGGAGGCTGCAATCTCAATGGTGTCGGGCGCGACGCGCAGCGTGTAGGCTTCTTCGCCAGCCGAGGCATCGAGCGCGAGGTAGCGCAAGCGGCGCACGCCTGCCTCCGTCCACGTGCTGTCGCCCTCAGCCGTCACGTCGGGCAGTCCCGCTTCGGCTGCCAGTTTGCCCACTGTGGCATTGGCAGCCTCGACGGCGCACGCCTTGTATCTGGAGAATGTGCCGTGCTGCCACGTCACCGACTTGGGCTTCGGCAGCAAATTTTGTGAGAGAGCGTGGGGCGCAACCGTGACCGCCGCCACCAATAGCATACAGAGTTGTTTCATGGTTTCAAGCAAACTTTGTTGGTATATGTGTGTACGAAAATAAGAAAAATAGTCCGCTCAGCCCACATCGGCGGGCGAAAAAAGGGCGAGAAGGCACATTTTAGCCCCATATTTTTGAGGCGAACAAGTAAAAAGTAGTAATTTTGTAGTCAAACAACCTCAAAAACGAAGACCGTATGAATGCCTCAGAAGCCACACTGCAACAGATAGAACGCGCCTTGCGCAAGGCCGCTTCCAAATTCCCCGCCGGAATTGAACCGCTTCCGCTGACCGACATTTTCCTCCAAGTGAAGCAGGAGAGTGGTGAGTTGCTCATCTTCGACGACGACGACACGGAGCTGACGCGCTGCGTGGTAGAGGAATGGATTGGCAACACGTCGGAGGCTTTCTACGACGAAGTGCAGGAACTCTTGCACGGCGTACTGGTCGACCTGAAGGAGGTGACGGAGAACTTCAACGTCCTCAAACCTTACAACTTTGTACTGATGGACGAGGACAAGGATTTGATTGCCGACCTCTATGTGGTGGACGACGACACCATCGTGCTGAGCGGTGCGCTCATGGCGGGGCTCAACGATGACCTCGACAAGTTTTGGGAGGAGTTGCAGAAGGAATAACTCCTCATAATCATACAGCATGACGCCCTTGCTTCCCGAAGGAGGCAGGGGCGTCATGGCGTTTGGGGAGATTTGTGGCAGCGGACAGTTTTTCTATTGTGGGCGCTTGCGGGGAAATTGCGCCCGAAACTCGAGCTGCTTAAGACTACACCAGAGGAATCCCCAAAAAGTCCAGTGCTAAGTGGTCAAAAGCTCAGGACTAATTTCAAAAAGCTCAGGACTAA
>JAUNOO010000023.1 GCA_030531095.1 Bacteroidales bacterium | reverse complement strand
TGTTGCTCAGAAACTTATAAAGATTGTTAAACTGAAGTGCTGCGGAATTTAGGGTTAAAAATCAAAATCAAGTGTCACACTATTTTGGAAATTTATATCTTTGCAGCGCTTTCGCAAAATCTTTTTGCTGTGGATATAACAGGCAATTCTTCCCCCAAGAAATGTGAAATCGCAGAAATCTGTGCCCCAAATAAGTGAGCCGTGCTCTCCTTGCAAGGAAAATGCTCGCTTGGTTGGGGCTGGGAAACAAGGATCAATTATTTAATTATTTAATATTTCAATCTTATGAAAACAAGTATTTTTAGCAAGCTCGCTGTGATGTGTGCTTTGGTGATGGTGACTTTGTCGTTTGCTGCTTGTAGCGAGGACGACGAGACTGTAAATTTGTATTCGATGGGTATTACATACCAGTACTATTTTAGTTCGAGCAGAGACACCCTGAAGATGACTATGCGTGAGGAGATGAATGCAATTGATTCAGCTTATCTGAAGGCTCTCGGCGTATCGGACAAGACCTTCACGCTCCAGGGTTCGGTTTCTGACTGCGACAATCAGGTAAAGCAGGCCTGCGCTGCGGCTGAGGCTGCCCTCAGTCAATTGTCGTTCCATGGTTCTTACACATACACTGTCTACAACAATACTTCTAGCTCTACCTCTACGGCTATCTACACTTACAACATTAACAGATAAGTTGCGCTTGCTCCGCCCGACAGCGGGCTGAGTTTTAAGTAAGAAAAACGCCCCGGTTTTCATTGCGAAGACTGGGGCGTCGTTTATGTTTTGGCGGGTGCGGACGGGGCGTGCCGCTGCGCGCAGGATTTATTTGCCGTGGAGGAGGGTATAGCCCGCCGCTTCCACGCCGATGTGGATGTCGCGGACGTGGTCGGCGTTGCGCGTTTCGAGCACGACGCGGAGGTTGCACGAGTTGACGTCGGGGCTTTCGCCGTTGCGCTCATGGTGGATGGAAATGATGTTGGCGCCGTGGCGGCAGATGACGCTGCAGAGGCCCATGAGGGAGCCGGGGCGGTCGGGCATCTCGATGACCATTTCGGTGGTGCGGCCGCCCTTCATGAGTCCGCGGTTGATGACGCGGCTCAGGATGGTGACGTCGATGTTGCCGCCGCTGACGATGCAGCAGACGTTCTTGCCCGTGATGTCGACCTTGTTGAACATGGCGGCTGCCACGGCTACTGCGCCGGCGCCTTCGGCGATGAGCTTGTGGTGCTCGATGAGGGCGAGGATGGCGGCACAGATTTCGTCCTCGCTCACGACGACGACTTCGTCGACGTATTGCTGGCAGAGCTCGAACGTGTGGATGCCGGGCTCCTTGACGGCGATGCCGTCGGCGATGGTGAGGACGGAGGCGAGCGACTCAATCTGGTTGTGGTCGAGGCTGCGTGCCATGCTTGCCGCGCCCTGTGCCTGCACGCCGATGACGCGGACGGAGGGGTTGAGCGTCTTGAGGGCGTAGGCCACGCCGCTGGCCAGTCCGCCGCCGCCGATGGGGACGAAGACGACGTCGATGTTGGGGTTCTCGCCGAGGATTTCCATGCCGATGGAGCCCTGTCCGGCGATGACCTGCTCGTCGTCGAAGGGATGGATGAAGGTCATGTGCTTCTCCTCGTTGAGTTGCATGGCCTTGGCGTAGGCGTCGTCGTAGACGCCGGGGACGAGGCAGATTTCGGCGCCCATCTCGCGGGTGGCCTCCACCTTGCTGATGGGGGCGCCGGCGGGCATGCAGATGAGGGCGGGGATGCCGTAGCGGCGTGCGGCGAGTGCGACGCCCTGGGCGTGGTTGCCTGCCGAACAGGCGATGACGCCGTGCGACTTCTCTTCGTCGCTGAGCTGCGAAATCTTGAATCCGGCGCCGCGCACCTTGAAGGAGCCGGTCACCTGGAGGTTTTCGGGCTTGAGAAATACGTTGTTTGCCAGAGGGTTGATTTTGTCCGTATGGATGAGCGGCGTCTTCCGGATAACGTCCTGCAACACGGTCGAAGCCCTGTAGATGAGGTCTAATGTCAGCATAGTTTTCTGTCGGATTTTTGGGGAATAATCAAATTCGGCTGCAATTTTACGAAAAAATACGCGAACTGCGGGCAGTTTGAGAGGGGATTTTGGGGACATTTGTGACAATTTGACGGTTGCACCGCCGCGTGTATGCGCGACTTTTAGCGGTAAGACCAATAAGTGTTGAGATTTTTTCATAACTTTGCAACCATGAACATGGTCATAGGACTTCTCAGGCTGCTCTCGCGGCTGCCGCTGCGTGTGCTCTACGTGCTGGCGGACGTGAGCTTTCCCTTCCTCTACTACGTGGCACGCTACCGCCGCAATGTGGCGCGGGAGAACATCGACCGCTCTTTCCCCGAAATGACGGAGAAGGAGCGCCGACGCGTGGAGCGCCGCTTCTACCGCTGGTTCTGCGACTACACCGTGGAGACGCTCAAGCTGCTCACCATCTCGCCCGAGGAGATGCAGCAGCGCATGCACATTGAGGGCGTGGACGACATGGAGCGCTCGCTGGAGAAGAACCCCTTCGTGTTCATCTATCTGGGTCACTACTGCAACTGGGAGTGGATTTCCTCCATACCCCTCTGGACGCGTCAGCCCGACACCCACTGCGCCCAGCTCTACCGCCCGCTCAAGAACCACTTCTTCGACGAACTTTTCTACAAGATGCGCACCCGCTTCGGCGCGGAGAACATTTCGAAATACGAGTCGCTGCGCCACATCCTCGACCTGAAGCGCAACGGAAAGCGCACCATTATCGGCTTCATTTCCGACCAGGCGCCGGGATGGGAGAGCATTCACGACTGGGTAGACTTCCTGCATCAGGACACGCCCGTCTTCACCGGCACGGAACGCATCGCCAAAAAGGTGAACGCCGCCATCTACTTTGCCGACGTGAAGCGCGTCAGGAGGGGTATCTACCAGCTCCGCCTGCGCCTCGTCACCGAAGACGTGAACAGCTACGAGGACTACAAGATTACGGACATCTACATGCAGCAGCTCGAAGCCATGATACGCCGCCAGCCACACCTCTGGCTCTGGACGCACCGCCGCTGGAAGCACCAGCGCAACGCCGACGGTTCGCGACGCGACGAATGAGCCCACGCCGGAACGCCACACATAAATAAAACACTCACACACATATATCCTCCCCTTATGGAAAAGAAATTTAACCGCACACTCGTCACCGCGGCTTTGCCTTATGCCAACGGCGGTGTGCATATCGGCCACCTCGCCGGTGTCTACGTGCCGGCCGACATCTACGTGCGCTACCTGCGCCTCCGCGGCCGCGAGGTGCTCTTCATCTGCGGCTCGGACGAGCACGGCGTGCCCGTCACCATCCGTGCCCGCAAGGAGGGCTGCACCCCGCGCGAAATCGTGGACCGCTACAACCGCATCATCAAGGACTCCTTCGAGGGCTTCGGCATCACGTTCGACATCTTCGGCCGCACCACTTCTGAAACCCACTACGAACTGGCGTCGCAGTTCTTCCGCACGCTCTACGACAAGGGCGAGTTTGTGGAGAAGGAAAACGAGCAGTACTATGACGAAGAGGCCCACACTTTCCTCGCCGACCGCTACATAACCGGCGAATGTCCCCACTGCCACGCCGAGGGTGCCTTTGGCGACCAGTGCGAGAAGTGCGGCAAGGACCTTTCGCCCACCGAACTCATCAATCCGCGCAGCGCCGTGAGCGGTTCTGCGCCCGTGCTGCGCAAGACGAAGCACTGGTATCTTCCCCTCGACAAGCACCAGGCCTGGCTTCAGCCCTGGATTACGGAGCAGCACAAGGAATGGCGCTCAAACGTCATGGGCCAGTGCAAGTCGTGGTTCGACATGGGACTCCAGCCCCGCGCCGTGAGCCGCGACCTCGACTGGGGCATCCCCGTACCCGTCGAAGGTGCTGAGGGCAAGGTGCTCTACGTATGGTTCGACGCCCCCATTGGCTATATCTCCAACACCAAAGAACTCCTCCCGAACGACTGGGAACGCTGGTGGAAGAGCGAGGACACGCGCCTCGTCCACTTCATCGGCAAGGACAACATCGTCTTCCACTGCATCGTCTTCCCCGCCATGCTCAAGGCGGAAGGCTCCTACATCCTCCCCGACAACGTCCCCGCCAACGAGTTCCTCAACCTGGAGGACCGCAAGATTTCTACCTCGCGCAACTGGGCAGTATGGCTCGACGAATACCTCAAAGACTTCCCCGGAAAGCAGGACGTGCTGCGCTACGTGCTCACCGCCAACGCCCCCGAGACGAAGGACAACAACTTCACGTGGAAGGACTTCCAGGCGCGCAACAACAACGAGCTCGTCGCTGTCTACGGCAACTTCGTCAACCGCGCCCTGCAGCTCACCAAGAAATACTACGACGGCATCGTGCCCGTCTGCGGCGAACTCACCGACTTCGACCGCCAGACCATCAGCGAATTCACCGACGTCAAGTCGCAAGTGGAAACCCTGCTTGAGGAATTCCGCTTCCGCGACGCCCAGAAGGAGGCCATGAACCTCGCCCGCATCGGCAACAAGTACCTCGCCGACAGCGAGCCTTGGAAGGTCATCAAGACCGACCCCGAGCGCGTCAAGACCATCCTCAACCTTGCCCTCCAGCTCGTCGCCAACCTCTCCATCGCCTTCGAGCCCTTCCTGCCCTTCTCGTCTGCCCGTCTGCGCACCATGCTCAACGTCAGCGAAGTGCCCTGGGACCGCCTCGGCGCCATCGACCTCCTGCCCGCCGGCCACCAACTCGGCGAGCCCAGTCTACTCTTCGAGAAGATTGAGGACGACGTAGTGGAGGCACAAGTGCAGAAGCTTAAGGACATGGAAGCCGCCAATGCTGCCGCAAACTACCGCGCCAATGACGTCAAGGCACCCATCGCCTTCGACGACTTCGAGAAACTCGACATCCGCGTGGGCACCGTCCTGAGTTGCGAGCGCGTCCCCAAGTCGGACAAACTCCTCAAGTTCCAGATTGCCGACGGCCTCGAAAACCGCACCATCGTCTCCGGCATCGCCAAGCACTACGCGCCCGAAGACCTTGTGGACAAGCAAATCTGCTTCATCGCCAACCTCCCGCCCCGCGCCTTCCGCGGCATCGAGAGCCAGGGCATGATTCTCTCCGCCGTCAACTTCAACGGTGACCTCAGCGTCATCACCGCCGACCGCGAAGTGAAGCCCGGCAGCGAGGTGAAGTAAAAGAGCCACATGCGGCACGCCAGTACTCCGGCAGTGCCTCTTGACATAAAAAACTCCTGCGACAAGTACCACTACTGGTGCTTGCCGCAGGAGTTCTTTTTAGTGACGGGACTAAGGCTTCGATTTCCGCTGCAATCTGCTCAGCCGTTCCCGATAGCTGCTCAGGTACATTCGCCTTTGCTTTTCCTCGAGAAAACTGTGGTCGATAAGTTCCAGCACCTTAGGCTGTTCGGAGAGAAAAGGCGTCAGGAGTCGCCCGATAGTCTTTTCGGCGAGTCCGATTTCCTTGCCCCAGTTCATGAAATCCTCCTGGCACGGATGCCCCTTCAGGTCATAGGCGTCAGAAATCTCGAGCGAGACGGACAGACCGCCCTCCAGAGCGAAGTCGCTGTCGTCAATGTGAAGCGACGTGTTCAGCAAGTCGTAGGCAGGCGTCAGCAGGTAGTCTCCATCCTTTGATTTCTGCAAAGAAAAATTCTTCAGGTGCGCGTCGCCGTTCGAGAAAGCATAGTTGAACACCACCAGCGTAAAGAATTTTCCCATCTCCACCGGCCATGCGGCGACATATTCTCTGATGGTCTTCGCGATGTCGCTGTAGCAGCCCGAGTATTTGAAGTCCCGCCCGTGGGTTTCGGCCGTCCTGCCGGTCAGGGCTGAAAAATCTTCCTGCGGAATTTTGCCGCCGTCTTCGTTTAGGTCGAACCGCCGCGTGAGGTAGGCGGGAGTGCCGTCGGCAAAGAAAATCATCCCGTTTTCGGCCGTCGGAATATGGAAGACCTGTTGGGCAATCTGCATCGTGAGGTGTTCGTTGGCGGGGATTTGCTGGCGGTCGCGCAAGGCCCTGTTGTCTGGCGCGGGCTTGATGATGAATTGCCCCTGCTCCCCCTTTTCGGTCAGGCGCACTTGTCCGCCCTCCGCTATGGCCGACAGTTTTTCCTGAGCCCCCGAAACAGAAATTTGCGTCGTGTTGTCGACCACAGCGGCATACTGGCCGTCGTCGTAATTGAAGGCCATGACGTGCGACGTCCTCACCCCGCCAAACAACCGCTTGATGGCGGCAGGGCAATACGTGTCGAAGCCGGGTGCCAGCGTAGAGGGGCAACAAGTCAAATCTTTCATATCAAACTATCCGTTTCACAGTGATAGCCCCGATGGTGTCGTTGCCGCAAGTGGAGAGCAGCAGCCCAAAGTAGTCTTCCCCGTCGATTTTCAGGGCGGTGCACTGGATGCGCTTGTTCGCCCCCTCCGAAAGCATGTTGAAGAAGAAGGGGAACAGCGTCCGGCTGTGGTATTCCGCTTGCCTTTTGGGTAGCGTGAGCGAGACCCCCTGCGTAGAGGTGTCCGCCAGATAGCGGTCGTCGTAGCGGAAAATGTATTCTTTATTGTCGGTCTCCTCCAGCGTCCCGGAGAGGACGTGATTGTCGTAAACTTCAGCTTTTCTCATTCGCTACTGGGTTTCTTGATTTGAAGACTGATTTCCATTCCGAGAACTTCCGCAATTTTGTCGAGTACTTCGAGCGAGGGGTTGGCTTTCCCATTTTCAATCTTGACGATTGTGCGGAGTCCCACGCCCGACAGTTCCGACAGTGTTTCTTGCGAAATCTTCAGAATGGCGCGGCGGTGCTTGATAGTTTCGCCAATTTGAATGTGCATGATAGTGCGTATTTGTGGCAAAGATAGGGAAATGAATCGGTTCTCCAAAGGAAAAGTGCAATAAAATGCACAAATTGAATTAGTTTTTGTATTAACTTTGGCTTTGCCCAAGTTAGGCGACAGCTCGGAAGAGTAAAACAAAAAACCAATTTTTTGCTTTTTCCCTATATCCGCTAGCCGTAAATGCCCGTGGGGCATTCGGGCCAGACTCCTGCACGGAAAAGCCAAAATAAATTTTGCTCTTCCCTCGCCTTGCACTAACTTTGCACCTTGGAATCAAATACACCTATATTATATATGAACGAAAACCTCTTCACGTCATTGCCTTACAAAGTGGCAGACGTGGCGCTTGCCGACTTCGGCCGCAAAGAAATTGAAATAGCGGAACACGAAATGCCGGGACTGATGGCGCTGCGCGAAAAATATGCTGACGAACAGCCGCTCAAGGGCGCACGCATCATGGGCTCGCTCCACGCTACGATTCAGACTGCTGTGCTCATCGAGACGCTGACTGCCCTCGGCGCCGAGGTGCGCTGGTGCTCATGCAACATCTATTCCACCCAAGACCATGCCGCTGCCGCCATCGCTGAGGACGGCGTGGGCATGTTTGCCTGGAAAGGCGAGACGCTGGAGGATTACTGGTGGTGCACACTCCAGGCGATGAACTTCAGCGACGGCAGACTGCCCAACCTCATCGTCGACGACGGTGGCGACGCCACGCTCATGATTCATCTTGGCGTGCAGGCTGAGAAGGACCCCTCCGTACTCGATACGCCCTCTGGCAGCGGTGACGAGGCTGCCCTCAAAGCCGTGCTCAAGGCTGTGCTCAAGGAGCGCCCGGGCATGTGGACGGCTGTGGCAAAAGGCATGCGCGGCGTGAGCGAGGAAACAACGACGGGTGTGCACCGCCTCTACCAGATGATGGAGCGCGGCGAACTGCTTTTCCCGGCGTTCAACGTGAACGACTCGGTGACGAAGTCAAAATTCGATAACCTCTACGGTTGCCGCGAGTCGCTGGCAGACGGCATCAAGCGCGCCACCGACGTGATGATTGCCGGAAAAGTCTGCGTCGTGGCAGGCTATGGCGAAGTGGGCAAGGGCTGTGCGCAGAGCATGCGTTCGTATGGCGCCCGCGTCATCGTCACTGAGGTGGACCCCATCTGCGCGCTCCAGGCTGCTATGGAAGGCTACGAAGTGCTCACGATGGAAGAAGCCGCGCCGCAGGGCAACATCTTCGTCACGACGACGGGCAACATCGACGTCATCACGACGGCGCACATGCAGCAGATGCCCGACCAGGCCATCGTCTGCAACATCGGTCACTTCGACAGCGAAATTCAGGTGGACGCCCTCAAGCGCCTGCCGGGCGTCAAGGTGACGAACATCAAACCGCAGGTGGACAGCTACCTCTTCCCCGACGGCCACCGCATCACGCTCCTGGCCGACGGCAGATTGGTGAACCTGGGCTGCGCCACGGGACATCCTTCGTTCGTGATGTCTAACTCGTTCACCAACCAGACGCTGGCGCAGATTGAGCTGTTCAAGAAGGACTACGCCGTGGGCGTTTACCGCCTGCCCAAGCACCTCGACGAAGAAGTTGCCCGCCTCCACCTGGCGCGCATCGGCGTACACCTCACCAAGCTCACGCAGGCTCAGGCCGACTACATAGGTGTGCCTGTCGAAGGACCTTATAAGGCCGAGCACTACAGATATTGATTCTCCCACAAATCATTCAGCAAATTCTCCATGAATAAAATCCTCAAGAAAAGTTGGCTCGACGTGGCGATGGTAGTGTTCTTCCTGCTCCTCAGCTTCGTCTACTTCTACGAGCCCGTGTCGCAGGGCATGGTACTCGGCGGTCACGACTCCGACGCCTCCATCGGCCAGGGCCGTGAGCAGGTGGAATACCGCGCCGCCCACGACGGCGAAACGACGCGCTGGACCAACGCCATGTTCAGCGGAATGCCCACCTACCAGATTGCGCCCTCCTACAGCGCGATGCAGTTTTTGGGCCGCGTTGGCAGTATCTATAACCTCGGTACGACGGGCGTAGTCTGCTATGTCTTCGTCTTCCTCCTCGGCTTCTACGTGATGATGAGGGCTTTCAACTTCAAGCCCTGGCTCTCCGCCTTGGGTGCCATACTTTGGGCGTTCTCGTCCTATTTCTTCATCATCATCGCAGCCGGCCACATCTGGAAAGTGATGACGCTGGCCTACATTCCGCCCACCATCGGCGGACTGGTGCTCTGCTACCGCGGCAAGTTGCTGTGGGGTGGGGCAGTGACTGCCCTCTTCACCGCGTTGCAGGTGCTCTCCAACCACGTGCAGATGACCTACTACTTCCTCTTCGTCATGGCCTTCATCGCCATTGCCTACGGCGTGCAGGCTTTCCGCAAGAAGTCGGTCGCTGCCGATGAGGCGCTTGCCAACATCAACTTCAACCTCACTCCCAAGTCGTGGCTCAAGGCTACGGGCGTGGCCATCGTCGCTGGTTTGCTCGGCGTGGCTGCCAACTTGCCCAACCTCTACCACACTTACGACTACGCCAAGCATACCATGCGCGGCGGCTCGGAACTGACGGCTGCCGCTAGCACGACGAACGCCGCCTCGACCGCGCAGCAGACCAAAGGTTCGGGTCTCGACTACGACTACATCACGCAGTGGAGCTACGGCCTCGGCGAGACGTTCACCCTCCTCGTGCCCAACTTCAAGGGCGGCGGCTCCGGCAGCGTCATCACCAACGACAACATGTACGACGAGCCGCAACAACAGCTCATCCAATACTTGCAGCCCGTGCAGCAATACGCCCAGCAGCACCCCGAGCAGGTGAAGTCGCTGCCCGGCATCAACCAGTACTGGGGCGACCAGCCCTTCACCGTCGGTCCCGTCTATGTGGGCGCCTTCGTCTGCTTCCTCTTCCTGCTGGGCCTCTTCGTGGTGCGCGGCCCGCTCAAGTGGGCACTCGCCGCCGGCACCGTCGTGTCGCTCCTCTTTGCCTGGGGCCACAATGTGCCAGCCATTACCCACTTCCTCGTCGACTATTTCCCCCTCTACAATAAGTTCCGCACCGTATCCTCCGCCCTCGTCATCGCCGAGTTCACCATGCCCCTCCTGGGTATGCTCGCTTTGGCAGAAGTGTTGCGCAAGCGCGACTTCTACCTGACCTATCGCGGACAGATAGGGCTCGGTGTGGCAGGCGTGCTCACTGCCGGCCTTTGCCTCCTCTTTTGGCTCGCCCCTGGCACGGCTGGTTCGCTCCTTTCCGCCGATGAGTCCGACACCCTCGCCGCACTCTCCACGAGCGGCGCCTTCGACAGCCTCTTCGTGAGCGGCTACACCGACGCCATCGTGTCGATGCGCGAAAGCGTTGTCGCCGCCAGTGCCGGCCGTTCGCTCATCGTCATCCTCCTCTGCGGCGTCGTGCTCTATGTCGCCCTCAAGCATAAGAACTTCCCCGCTCCCGTTGTCGTCTGCGCCATCGCCCTCATTTCGCTTGTCGACATGTGGGCGGTCAACAAGAAGTACCTCAACACGCAGAACTTCACCGACCCCGTGGTGCGCCAGGGCAATTTTGAGAAGAAGACGAAGGCGGACGAGCAGATTCTTGCCGACCCCGACCTCGACTACCGCGTCATAAGCTACGCCGTGGGCGACCCCTTCAACGAGAACTCCACGAGCTACTGGCACAAGAACGTGGGCGGATACCACGCTGCCAAACTCCAGCGCTATCAGGACCTCATCGAGCGCCACATACGCCCCGAATACATCGGCGTCTACAACGCCCTCCGCAATGCGGGCGGCGACCTCACGCAGCTCAACATGGACAGCATCGCGCCCGTGATGAACATGCTCAACACCAAGTACTTCATCATCAGCGACGACTTCGCCCTGCCCAATCCCTGGGCTAACGGCAACGGCTGGTTCGTGAGCAACGTGAAGTTCGTCAAGGGCGCCGACGCCGAAATGGCTGGCCTCTCCGGGCTCGACACGAAGCGCGCCGCCGTCGCCGACGAAGCCTTCCGCGCGCAGCTCGACGGTTCGCCCCTCGGCACCGGTACGGTGAAGCTCACCGCCTACGAGCCCAACGAACTCCACTACGACATCTCCACCGAGAAGGGCGGCCTCGTCGTCTTCTCCGAAGTCTACTACCCCGGCTGGACCGCCACCATCGACGGCCAGAGTGCCGAACTGGGCCGCGTCGACTACATCCTCCGCGCCCTCAAGGTGCCCGCAGGCAGCCACAAGGTGGTGCTCGAGTTCCGTCCCGCGTCAGTGACGACCACCAACGCCATTGCCTACGGCGCCATCGCCGTCATCCTCATCCTCTTCCTCGGCGCCCTCGTTGTCAGCGTGCGCCGCTCGATGGCTTCCGCCGCAGCCGGGAAGAAGGCGTGACCCAGGGCTTTCAGCGACAAACAGAAATCTCACCTCCTTCCCCCGTGCCGGCATATAGGGCGGGGGAGGGTTTTAACCCCAAATACATCTCTACAGACAACACGAACTATGAGTTTACAATGTGGCATAGTGGGACTTCCCAACGTGGGCAAGTCCACCCTCTTCAACTGCCTGAGCAATGCCAAAGCCCAGTCTGCCAACTTCCCCTTCTGCACCATCGAGCCTAACGTGGGCGTCATCACCGTTCCCGATGAGCGCCTTACGAAGCTCGCCGAACTCGTCCACCCGGGTCGCATCGTCCCTACGACGGTCGAGATAGTAGACATCGCCGGTCTCGTCAAGGGTGCCTCCAAGGGCGAAGGCCTCGGCAACCAGTTCCTCGGCAACATCCGCGAAACCGACGCCATCATCCACGTCCTCCGCTGCTTCGACGACGGCAACGTCGTCCACGTCGACGGCTCCGTCAACCCCGTGCGCGACAAGGAAATCATCGACACCGAGCTCCAGCTCAAGGACCTCGAGACCGTCGAAAACCGCATCAAGCGCGTCGAGAAGATAGCCCAGGTGGGCGGCGACAAGAACGCCAAAGTCGAATACGACGTCCTCCTCGCCTATAAGGAAGCCCTCCTGCAGGGCAAGTCCGCCCGCACCGTCCAGTTCGAGTCGAAGGAAGAGCAGAAGGCCGCCAAGGGTCTGTTCCTCCTCACGTCCAAGCCCGTCCTCTACGTCTGCAACGTCGACGAGGGCAGTGCCGCCACTGGCAACCACTACGTCGACGAAGTGCGCCAGGCCGTAGCCCCCGAAGGTGCCGAAGTGCTCGTCCTTGCCGCCCAGACGGAAGCCGACATTGCCGAACTGGAGACCTACGAGGAGCGCCAGATGTTCCTCCAGGACGTCGGTCTCGAAGAGAGTGGCTGCAACCGCCTCATCAAGGCCGCCTACAAGATGCTCGAGCTCGAAACCTTCATCACCGCCGGCGAAATGGAAGTCAAAGCCTGGACCTACCGCCGCGGCTGGAAAGCCCCCCAGTGTGCCGGCGTCATCCACACCGACTTCGAGAAAGGCTTCATCCGCGCCGAGGTCATCAAGTATGACGACTATGTCCGCCTCGGCTCAGAAGCCGCCGTGCGCGATGCCGGACTCCTCCACGTGGAGGGCAAGGAATACGTCGTCCAGGACGGCGACATCATGCACTTCCGCTTCAACGTATAAGCCCGCGCGCCTACATTTTCAATCCACAAAAAGTATCACACCCGCAATGGAATTACTCGCCATCCTCTGGGACCCCTCCAAAGACGTGTTCGCCATCGGCAGTTTCACGCTCCACTGGTACAGTTTTTTCTGGGCCATCGGTCTGCTCTTTGCCTACATCGTGGTCTATAAGCTCTACCGCCAGCAGCAGATTCCGCAGGAGAAGTTCGACCCGCTCTTCCTCTATTGCTTCATCGGCATCCTCCTCGGTTCGCGCCTCGGCCACTGCCTGCTCTACGAGCCCGGCTACTTCCTGAGCCACCCCGTCGAGATGTTCCTCCCCGTCCGTCAGACCGCCGACGGCTGGCGCTGCACGGGTTATGCCGGACTCGCCTCCCACGGCGGCACCTTCGGCCTCATGGTCGCCCTCTGGCTCTACGTGCGCCGCACGAAGGTCAACATCATGCGCGTGCTCGACGACATCGCCATCGCCACGCCCATCACCGCCTGCTGCATACGCCTCGGCAACCTCATGAATTCCGAGATTGTGGGAAAATACACCGGCACCGATTTCGGGCTCATCTTCGTGCAGAACGGCGACACCCTCCCGCGCCATCCCGGCCAGCTCTACGAAGCCGTGGCCTACCTGCTCTTCTTCTTCGTCGGCCTCTGGCTCCACCGCCGCTACCGCGAAAAAGTAGGCACGGGCTTCTTCTTCGGCTGGTGCCTCTCCGCCATTTTCATCTTCCGCTTCATTGTAGAGTTCTTCAAGGACGTGCAGGAAGACTGGGAACTCTCTATGGTCGACGCCATCGGCCTCAACCAGGGCCAGCTCCTCAGCATCCCCTTCATCGCCCTCGGCCTCTACTGCCTCCTTGGCGGCCGCCTCTGCCGCAAGTGGGGTGAACAAAAAAGCTGACCCCGTCCGCACCCCCAACCTCAAGCAATACAAACCGCCAGGCCGCACACCAGTTGCAGCCCGGCGGTTTTTTGTAATCGCCCGCCCCAGCCTTCAAAAATTTGACCCCAATAAAAAGAGCCCAGTCCAGAACCATCAAAAACTAGTCCTGAGCTATTGAAATTTAGTCCTGAGCTTTTGAGGACATAGCTCAGGACTTTTTGAAATTAGCTCAGAACTTTTTGGGATTTCCCTTTGGCGTAATTTTAAAACGCTCTGGTTCAGTGGATTAAAGAAATATCAGAAATTGAGATTTCTCTGGTCGCGGCGCGGGGCGGACGGAACGCACAACGTGAAATTCTGAACAAGGATTTATTTGCTCAGACAGAAGGTCAAAAATCCCACGCCGAAATATTGGACGCATTGGTATTGGCGGCGAAATCCCACGCCCCAAAGGGCGGCGTTGAGTAGTTGCGTCCTCTCTGCGTGATGTGGGCGGTACTTTGGGGAGACTGCGAACCGCCAACACTAATCTTCCCGCCTGTCCGACCTTTTCACCACAGAATTTGATTTTTGTGCCAATTTTCTGGAGCAGTTAAGCCAGAAACTTGTATATTTGCGGTGCACAAAAAGTTTTTTCTTGAACACGAGAAAAGCATTTCCCCAAAATACCCGAAACAACCGGGCGCGCACGGCGTGTGCCTGCCGCCCAATCAAAAAATAATGGATTTCCCATGAACAGCAGTATCATAAACAGTCGCGTCAAGGCCCTCCGGATTTGGATGGAGGAGGAAAAGGTTGACGCTTTTATCGTTCCGACCATCGACCCCCACAACAGTGAATACACGCCCGACCACTGGAAGGCGCGCGAATGGCTCACGGGCTTCAGCGGCTCGGCGGGCACAGCCGTGGTGACGGCAGGCGGACGGGCGGCGCTCTGGACCGATTCGCGCTATTTTCTGCAAGCCGAAGCGCAGTTGGACGGCACGCCCTTCGACCTGATGAAGGACGGACTGCCCGAAACGCCCGACGTGGCTGCCTGGCTGGCTGCCCAATTGCCGGAGGGCGGCGTGGTGGGCTACTACGGCGAAATGATGACGCAGGAACTGCTCACGTCGCTGACCGAAGGGCTCGACAAGGCGAAATATTCGTCCGCCTCAACGTCGTCCGACCCATTCCGCTTCATCTGGACCGACCGACCCGAACTGCCCTCGTCGCCACTCGCCATCATGCCCGACGACATGGCGGGCGCGACGGCTCCCGACAAGCTGCGCCGCATTTTTGAAGCCGGACGGGCGGAATGTCCCGAGGCGAAGTACGTGATGCTCAACGACCTGTCGGAGATTGCCTGGGCACTCAACTTGCGCGGCAACGACATCGAGTATAACCCCCTTTTCGTGAGCTACCTCATTGTGGGCGAACGCCGCGCCACGCTCTTCACCGACGAGAAGCGCCTGACGCCCGAAGTGAAGGAATACCTGCACGCCGCCGGGGTAAGTACGGCGCGCTACAAGGGCTGGAAAAATTTTGTCGAAGACACCTCGTCCGAAGCGCTCTTCGTCTTCCCCGATACGATGAACCTGAAGGTGACTGAGCAATGCCGCGACAGCGGTGTGCCCTACCGCTTTGTGCCCTGGCACGTCCCCGAAATGAGGGCGGTGAAAACGGCAGCAGAGCAGGCAGGCTTCCGCGAAGCGATGGAACGCGACGGCGTGGCGCTGGTGAAGTTCCTGCGCTGGCTCGACGGCGCGGTGAAGGCGGGCGGACAAACGGAAATGAGCATCGACGAACGGCTCACGGCGTTGCGTGCGGAGCAGGCTGGCTTTTGCGGTCTGAGCTTCGCCACGATTGCGGGCTACGGGCCCCACGGCGCCATCGTCCACTACGAAGCCGACGCGGAGAGCGACGCCCCGCTGCGGGCTGAAGGCTTGCTGCTGCTCGACAGCGGTGCGCAGTTCGACTGCGGCACGACAGACATTACGCGCACTATTGCCCTTGGACCCGTGAGCGACGAGGAACGCCGTGTCTATACGCTCGTACTGAAGGGACACATTGCCCTTTCCAAGTGCCGTTTTCCCGACGGTACGACGGGCATACAGCTTGACCTCGCAGCGCGCTACGCGATGTGGCAGGCGGGCTACGACTTCGGCCACGGCACGGGTCACGGTGTGGGCCACCGGCTCTGCGTACACGAGGGACCTCACCAAATCCGCAAGAACGTGCGCGGCTGTACGCTGGTGCCGTTCCACGCCGGCATGGTGGTGACGGACGAACCGGGCATCTACGTGGCAGGCCGCTTCGGCGTGCGCATAGAGAACACGCTGCTGACGGTGGCTTCGGGACAGACCGACTTCGGGTCGTTCTTGAGTTTCGAACCGCTGACGCTCTGCCCCATCGACTTGCGCCCCGTGGACTTCGACCTCATCACGCCCGAGGAACGGCAGTGGCTGAACGACTACCACGCCACCGTGCGCCAGCGCCTATTGCCCCGCCTCGACGATGCCGCCGACCGCGAATGGCTGGAGGCTGCGACGAAGGCGATATGACCGCCCGCGCACTGGAAAGAAAACGCTGATTTTGACTCATAACCGCTCTGCCTGTGGGCTGGAGCGACCGACGCCGTGAGTGTCTTTTCAACGCGATATGTCCTGCTGGATTTGTGTCCGCAAAGTGCGGCGCCGGAGGCACATATCGCGCTGAAAATGACGCTCGCGGGGCGTTTTTGGGGCTTAGTTTGCCCCGATTTCTGTATAAAAGTTGTGCCGAATGCCGTAGCTTTTGAAAAAATCGCGTATATTTGCACGTTCAATTCAGTGAAAACAAAATCAATAATCAAAAAATCATAGTATCACACAAATGCAAAACAAGGGATTTGTTAAATTCATTGCGGTGTTGCTGACTTTGATTTGCCTGTTCTACTTCTCGTTCTCGTTCGTGACGAACAAGTACAAGGATGAGGCGGCAAAGATTGAGGCAACTCAGGGCAAGGATGCCGCTAAGGCCTACCTTGACGCCAAGCGCAACGAGAAAGTTTATTTAGGCTGGAAAACGCTTGCCGACTGTGAGAAATTGCAGATTGGCTTGGGTCTTGACCTGAAGGGCGGTGTGAGCTTCCTGCTGGAGGTGTCTGTGCCCGACATGGTGACGACCTACGCCGGCAGCAAGGCCTCTGAGGAAAGCTTCCAGAAGATGGTGGCTGACGCCAAGGCCGAAGCCAACCGCACGGGCAGCGACTTCGTCGACCTCTTCATCCAGCGCTATCAGGCCGCCAACGGCCAGAACCAGCTGGGCGCCATCTTTGCCGAAAAGATGAGCAACGACGGCATCAGCTACCAGAGCACCGACGCAGAAGTGAAGAGCGCCCTCGAAAGCAAAATTTCGAGCGCAGTGGACAACGCCTACGAGGTAATCCGCTCACGTATTGACCAGTACGGTGTGGCTCAGCCCAACATCCAAATCCTGCGTGGTAAGGGCCAGCTCGGCCAAATCATGGTGGAAATGCCGGGTGTGACCGACCCCGAGGACGTGCAGCAACTCCTCACGGGTAGCGCTAATCTGGAGTTCTGGACCACCTATCAGGCTGCCGAAGTGGCTCGCGAATTGAACGACCTGAAGAAGCTCACCGTCAAGGTGGAACAGCCCAAGAAGGATAATCCCAAGGAAACTGAACTCGTGGAAACTACGCTCGGCGACTTGCTCAACACGCAGGAAGCCGGCGGTAGCATCGTCGGTACGGTGGCTACGAAGTCGGGTGTGGAAGCCGTTGAGGCTCTGCTGAAGACCGACGAGGCTCAGGAAATCCTGAAGAACGTACGTCTGGCATTCTCCGCAAAGGCTGAGGTGAACGGTCACTTTGCCCTCTACGCCCTGAAGGGTGAACGCGCCGACAACGGCGGCGTCATCCCCTCGCTGAGCGGTGACGTCATTGCCGACGCCAAACCCGACTACGACTCGCAGCACGGCGGTCGCCCCGTGGTCTCGATGACCATGAAGTCGGAAGCTGCCCGCATCTGGGCAGACGTGACGGGCAAGAACGTGGGCAAGCCCATCGCCATCGTGCTGGACGGCCGCGTCTACAGCGCACCGGCGCCGAGCGAGCGCATCGCCGGCGGTAGTTCGCAGATTTCGGGTAGCTTTACGCCCGACGACACCCGCGCCCTCTCCATCGTGCTCAAGAGCGGTAAGATGTCTGTACCCCTCGTGACGGTTCAGACTGAGACCGTTGGTCCGTCGCTTGGTGAGGCCTCCATCAAGGCTGGTTTCACCGCCTGTATCGTGGCCTTCGTGCTCCTGATGGTCTTCATGTGCCTCTTCTACGGCTTCACTGCTGGTATGGTGGCGAACGTGGCACTGTTGCTCAACTTCTTCTTCACCTTCGGTGTGCTCACCTCGTTCCAGGCGGCGCTTACCATGAGCGGTATCGCCGGTATGGTGCTCTCGCTCGGTATGGCGGTCGACGCCAACGTGCTTATCTACGAACGTATCAAAGAAGAGCTCCGTGCTGGAAAGAACATCAAGACCGCATTGGCAGACGGCTACGGCAACGCCTTCTCCGCCATCTTCGACTCCAACTTGACGTCCATCATCACGGCCGTCATCCTCTATAACTTCGGTACGGGCCCCATCCGCGGATTCGCCCTCACGCTGGGTATCGGTATCTGCGCCTCGTTCTTCACCGCCGTATGGCTGACGCGTATTGCCTACGAGCACTTCCTCAACAAAGACAAGTGGCTGAACCTCACGTTCACCACGGGTCTGTCGCGCAACTTTCTCGTGAACACCCACGTGGCCTTCATGAAGATGGGCAAGCACTCCATCGCTGTCTTTGGCGTTTTGGCGCTTATCTTCATTGGTCTCATCGCCGGTCGCGGCCTTTCCAAGGGTATCGACTTTACGGGCGGTCGCAACTACGTCATCCAGTTCGAGAAGCAAGTGACGCCTGAAGAGGTGAGCGAAGCTGTGGCTTCTGTAGTGGCCACGACCGACGAGCCCGAAGCTGCCGTCAACGCCATCAAGGTAGTGACCGCCGAGAGCGAATGTATCCGCCTCACGACCAACTACCACATCTATGACGACGACGAGAAGGTGGACCGCTTCGTCTACGACGCCCTCTACAAGAACAAACTCATCACTGCCGACTACCAGACCTTCAAGGACCGCGAGAACCGCGCCGGTGGCTCAATCGTCTCCTCTCAGAAGGTAGACTCGTCTGTGGCTGAAGACATGACGCAGGGCGCCATCATCAGCGTCATCCTGTCGCTCATCGCCATCTTCCTCTACATCCTGCTCCGCTTCCGCAACGTAGCGTTCTCAGTGGGTAGTGTGGTAGCCTTGACGCTCGACACGCTGTTCATCGTCGGTATGTACGCCCTCTGCTGGGGCTGGGTACCCTTCTCGCTCGAGGTGGACCAGACCTTCATCGGCGCTATCCTGACCGCCATCGGTTACTCCATCAACGACAAGGTGGTAGTCTTCGACCGTATCCGTGAGAACCTCGGTCTTTATCCCAAGCGCGCCACGCTGCGTCTGTTCAACGACTCGCTGAACCACACCCTGACGCGTACCATCATGACTTCGGCAACGACCTTGCTGGTGCTCCTCTGCATCTTCTTCCTCGGAGGTGACAGCATCCGCTCCTTCGCCTTCGCCATGATTCTCGGTGTCATCTTCGGTACGCTCTCCTCCATCTTCCTCGCCGCCCCCATCGCCTACCGCGTGCTCGGCAAGAAGCGCATCATCGAGGAGCCCGTGGCTGAAAAGGCATAAAGCCCAGACGCGAAACAAGAGAAGAATCGCATAATTGTTATATAGCCGAAGTGGCGCAGCCTTCCTCGTGAGGGACTGCGCCACTTCATTTTTTGTTCCCCTTTTCCATTTCTCATAAAAATCGTATCTTCGCGAACGATGGAACTACAGCAACTGACCGACTTCGTGCGCCGCGCAGCCCGATGGGTGCGACGCTTCCGCCACCGCTGCGGCTACGGCATCCATTCGCCCTACGCCTTCGCCCTGGTGACGGGCGTCATCTATGAGCGCGGGGCATATTATGCCTACGCCCCCCTCCATGCCGAACGTCTCCAGTCCCACTGCACGCTCCGCGAAAAGGACGACCAACTGCTGATGCGCCTGGCGAACGCCTCGGGCGCAGACAACGCCCTGGTGTGGGGCGACGAACAAGCCACGGCCCTGACGCTCAAATACCTCCAGGCAGGCCGCCGCCACTGCCGCTTCGCCCGCGTCCACAGCCAGTCCGAACTGGACCGCCACCTCCACGCGCCGGAAGGAGCGACCCTAGATTTCCTCTACCTCGATGACCCCGACACCGCCCAGTGGGCCGCAGTCTGGAACGCCCTCTTGCCCAACGTTGGCCCGCGCACCATGTTCGTAGTGCGCGGCATCCACCGCACGAAGCAAGCCCGTCACACCTGGCAGCAGCTCATCGCCGACGAACGGGTGCGCGTGACGTTCGACCTCCATGACTTCGGCATCGCCTGCTTCGAGCAGCGCCTGAACAAGGAAGACTACGTCATCAATTACTTCTGACCCCGCCCCCAATATATAATCCGCCCACTCCTATATATATTATAGGTATAGCCCAAAATCAGAAATATCCCCTCGACCTCAAAACCAGCCCATGAAACAAAGCTCAATCTACACCCGCCAAGGCGACGACGGCACAACGCGCCGCGCCGACGGCAGCACCGTGCCCAAGGACGACGCGAGCATCGAAGCCTACGGCACCATCGACGAGCTGAACAGCCACATCGGGCTGCTCGCCACGCAGTTGCCCGCCGACTGGCGTCCCGAACTCCACAACATCCAGCGCCACCTCTTCGCCATCGGCGCCTATCTGGCAGGCGTGTTCTCGCCCGACTATTTCCCCACCGCCGCCGACGTCGCCCACCTCGAAGCCCTCATGGACGCCATGCCGCCCTTCAGCGGATTTGTCCTCCCCGGTGGCAGTCCCGCCGCCGCCCAGGCCCACGTCTGCCGCACCGTCTGCCGTCGTGCCGAACGCCGCGTCCTGACCGCAAAATACCCGAACGCACTGCCCTACCTCAACCGATTGTCCGACTATTTCTTCTGTTTGTCCCGAAAAACCAATCTTTTTAGAGAGATTGACGAAAATAAACTGTAAGTTCTACGTTATATAACAGAAAAATAGTATTTTTGCCGCCAAAATCAATAACCAAATAAACACATAAGAATTATGTACTGGACGCTTGAACTTGCTTCCAAACTGGAAGATGCTCCTTGGCCTGCCACAAAAGAAGAGTTGATAGACTACGCCATGCGTTCGGGAGCACCGATGGAGGTTGTCGAAAACCTCCAGGAACTTGAAGACGAGGGCGAAATATACGAAACTATCGAAGACGTATGGCCCGACTACCCCACGAAAGAGGACTTCCTCTTCAATGAGGACGAATATTAAGGCTACATACAGCTCAAAGAACTACTAATCAACTAAAAATAAGAAGGTTGACAATTCGTAATAAACTTGTCAACCTTCTTTTTTATCCCCCTGTTAGTATAATAAACTTGTCTCTTTGGAGGGAATCATTAAAACCAACAGCAGGACGCAGGCCAAACTATCCCAAGAAGTGCTATCCAGAGACATATTCAAACCAAGATCGAGCGCTGTTCAAAAAATATATAGTTCTGAAAAGAAGAAAGACCATGAATGAGATACAATTTATACTCTACAATATGCCCAACGAAGAGGGTAGGGTACAAGTCGTTGTAAAAGACGAGACTGTATGGATGACTCAAAAAGCCATGTCAGCCTTGTTCGAAGTAGGTGTGCCAGCTATCAATAAACATCTGAAGAACATATTTGAGGAAGGAGAGCTTATAGAAAATGCAGTTATTTCCAAAATGGAAATAACTGCCGCAGATGGGAAAAATTACCAGACGATGTTCTACAATCTCGACGCCATTATATCCGTTGGTTATAGGGTGAACAGCCTCAAAGCGACACGTTTTCGTCAATGGGCCACACAGATATTGAGCGAGTATATCAAAAAAGGATTTGTGCTTGATGACAACCGCCTGAAGCAAGGTATGAAAGTGTTCGGAAAAGACTATTTCCGAGAACTGCTCGAAAGAGTACGCTCCATCCGAGCCAGCGAACGCCGCATTTGGCAACAGATAACCGACATTTATGCTGAATGTAGTACAGATTACGATAGAGAGTCGCCTACGACGAAGGATTTTTATGCCATGATTCAGAATCGCTTCCACTATGCCATCACGGGACATACAGCAGCCGAAATAGTCTTCAACAAAGCAGACCATACACAGAGCCACATGGGACTGACTACATGGAAGAATGCACCTGATGGTCGCATTTTAAAATCGGATGTTTCGACCGCCAAAAACTATCTACAAGAACGGGAAATAAGGCAACTCGAGCGGGCTGTAGCTGGATACTTCGACTACATAGAAGACTTGATAGAAAGGGAGAACACCTTTACCATGACGCAATTCTCAAGTAGTGTCAATGAGTTTTTGGCGTTCCGGAAATATCAAATTTTACCAGACAAAGGTAAGATTACAGCTAAACAAGCTAAGGCCAAGGCTGAGCAGGAGTACGACATATTCAACCGCACTCAAAAAATTGATTCAGATTTCGATAAAGAAATCAGCAAGTTGGAGAGATAATACTCTAAAATTACACCTCCTGCGGAGCTAATTTATCTGGGATGTAATTTTCAAAAGCTGTGCCAGAAAGCAAATTTTGGGCGCAGCCCATACTCAACCCCTCTTTTAATAGTACGGAATGGTGAAGCCCTTTGCCGGGAGAACGTATCTTTGCAAGTAGAACAGCAACCCACTTTTAATCATCTAAGAAAATATGACCCCCAAAAACGAATTTTCAAAGCGCACCGCGTCCATCTGCGAATGGTTTACCATGCCACTTGTGGAGAGATGTGACAATCTGTTCAAGGATTCAGGAACAGATTTTGTCGCAAATGCAACAGATAATCAATAGGAATTGAGTCCGACATAAGTAAAAGGGGCAAAACCCAACGGCGTCCGAAAAAGACATTCAAGTTTTTTTCGGACGCCTTTTTTATTTGCATTTCCCTCCCCGTTTTGTCTTGTTTTTCGCTCGGGCTATCAAAAATTAGTCCTGAGCTTTTGACAACTTAGTCCTGAACTTTTTCCTGACTTCGTCACTCAAAAAACATGCATTTTATAACTTGCTGATAAAC
>JAUNOO010000022.1 GCA_030531095.1 Bacteroidales bacterium | reverse complement strand
CAAATTTGAGTGAATCCCTGTGATATTTCCATTCAGGGACAACTTGTATATCGTTCCCTTGAATTTTTTGGGGATATATTTTTCAAAAGCACGAGGCTAATTTTGAGAGTTCTGGCGAAGGCCTTGTTTGCTCTGGCGATACTTTCGGAAGCCCCAGTCTGAGACGGGGAAAAACGCCCCGTTCACAAAAAAAGTTGGCTTTGCCGCTGCCGATTTCCACTCTTTTTCAGAATTAATGCTTTCCTTTGCAAAGGGCATGCTGTGTGCTGCCCGCCAACGAGAGTTTCTCACCAAACGCATTTACTGTCAGAAACATGAAGATACTGGTTATAGAAGACGACGCCGACATGCGCGAAGTCATTGTCCGTTCGCTCGAAGCCGAGCGCTATGTGGTGGAGACCGCCCCCGACTATTCCAAGGCGCGGAGCAAGGTCTTCGTCTACGAGTACGACTGCGTCCTGCTCGACATCAACCTCCCTGGCGGCAGTGGGCTCGACCTGCTGCGCGAACTGGAGGAGGCGGGGCGGCGTCGCAACGTCATCATCATCTCCGCCAACTCCTCGCTCGAGGACAAGGTGACGGGGCTCGACCTCGGCGCGGACGACTACCTCGCCAAGCCGTTCGAGATGGCGGAACTCCTCGCGCGCATCAAGAGCCTCCTCCGCCGCAGTACGCGCGACGGCGAACAGTCCATCAACTGCGGCAACGTGCGCCTCCACCCCGACAACTTCCGCGTGGAGGTAGCCGGCAAGCCCCTCGAACTGGGGCGGAAGGAGTATGACATCCTCCACTACTTCATGACCCGCGCCGGACGCCTCGTCGAGAAGCAGACGCTGGCGGAAGCCGTTTGGGGCGACTCCATCGACCAGGCGGACAACTTCGACTTCATCTATGCCCAGGTCAAGAACCTCCGCAAACGTCTCGCCGATGCAGGGGCAAACATCGAACTCAAAACCGTCTACGGCTTCGGGTACAAGCTGATTGTCTGAAACCGCCCCCTGCCGCGCCGCTCCTTATATATTATATAGCCAAAAACTTTCCGCTCATTCCAACCCCCTCCCGCAATGAAACTCCTCCATGTCGTCACCCTCCGCCTCTCTCTCCTCGCCGCCGTCATCATGGCGTTGTGGTCTGTGCTGTTCTATATGGTCGTGATGGACGAAGTGAACGACGAGACTGACGACACGCTCGAGGACTACGCCGAGGTCATCATGCTCCGCGCCCTCCGCGGCGAGCCACTGCCCGGGGAGAGTTCGGGAAGCAACAACCAGTACTTCCTCCGCGAAGTGAGCCCCGAATATGCCGCCACGCAGGTGCATGTGCGCTACGCCGACCGCGCCGTATATATAAAGGAAAAACGCGAGACCGAACCCGCGCGCGTCTTCTCCCAAATCTACCAGACCGACGACGGACGCTGGATGGAGCTCGAAGTATCCACGCCCAACATCGACAAGCAGGACCTCAAGGTCTCCATCCTCCTGTGGCTCGTGGTGCTCTACGTGTCGCTGCTCATCGTTTTCTTCATCCTCAACTACTGGGGCATGCGCCGCAGCACGCGCCCCCTCTACCGCCTGCTCAACTGGCTCGACCAATACCGCCTCGGCGGCACAAACGCTCCGCTCAACAACCCCACAAACATTTCCGAGTTCAGACAGCTCAACGAAGTCGTCATCCGCTCCATGCACCGCAACGAAGAGCTCCACCAACAGCAGCGGCAGTTCATCGGCAACGCCTCCCACGAAATGCAGACGCCCCTCGCCATCTGCCAGAACCGACTCGAATATCTCCTCGAGGACGAGACGCTCACTGAGGCGCAGATGGGCGAAATACTGAAAGTGCGCCGCACGCTCGACCAACTCTCGCGCCTCAACCAGTCGCTCCTGCTGCTCTGCAAAATTGAGGGCGGGCAGTTCCCCAACCAGTCGCCCATCGACTTCGTGCAGCTCCTCCACCGCGTGCTCCCCGACTACGAAGAACTCTACGGCGCGCGCCAAATCCGCACCGAGACGCAGTGTGCCGACTCCGCCCCCTGCTGGCAGATGGACGAGAACCTCGCCTCCGTCCTCCTCACCAACCTCATCAAGAACGCCTACACCCATAACCGCCCCGGCGGCACGGTGCGCATCACCCTCGCCGCAGGCCGCCTCCGCGTCGCCAACACCGGTGCCGAAGACGTCGCGCTCGACGAGCAAGCCATCTTCAGCCGCTTCTACCACACGCCCGGCAAATCTACCTCCACCGGCTTGGGCCTTCCCATAGTCCGCGCCATCTGCCAGCGCTACAACCTCCGCGTAGACTACCACTTCGAGGGCGGAATGCACACCTTCGAGGTCAGTCCGACGGGACGCCGCGAGAGGATGCAGATATGAAACCGCCCTTCTTTGGCGGAACACCTATATAATAAGGTAACGCCTATATAATAAGGAAGCGCCCGGCGGAGACATCCACCCCAACTGACGGAAATTCTGGAAATCTGATTCAGATTCTGAAGTCTCCGCCGGGCGCGCCCAAAAAATCTCACAGAAATAATACGAGAAAATCATATTGGAATCCGACTTATACTGTCACTTTTCGGATTTCGGAGGCATTTTCTCAAAACAGATATTAAAATCTCAGCAAGCGTTGCAGATTTCAGATTGTTTTCAGATTCGGGGTCTAACTTTGCTCTCAGAAACAAGAAACAAATTATTCACCCACTAAAAACAAACAATTATGACAACGACTTTGAAAACTTGGATGCTTGCCCTCGCATGTTTCATCACCTTCAGCGCTTCCGCACAGGCTGACAACGAGAAACCCATCAACGTGACCGAACTCCCCGCCACGGCTCAGCAGGTCATCAGTAAGAACTTCGCCAACCACAAGGTGGCACTTGCCAAGGTTGAAAGCGGACTTATCGAGAAGAGCTACGACGTCATCTTCACCAACGGCGACAAACTCGAATTTGACCGCAACGGCAACTGGACCGAAATCTCCTGCAAGACCTCCTCGGTGCCTTCCGCACTCGTTCCCTCCGCCATTGCCCAGTACGTTTCCTCCACCTACCCCGGCACCCTCATCCTTCAGATTGAGCGCGACCGCAAGGAGTATGACGTAGAACTCTCCTCCGGACTCGAAATCACCTTCAACAAGAAGTTCCAGGTCATCGACATCGACAACTGACCCTCGCAGCCGGACCAACCACTAAACGAAGAGGGGCGCGGGCCCACTCCGCCCCCTTCTTCTCTCCCCTTCACAAAAACTCAAAAAATAACCCGCCCCGGAAGTTCAGCCGACGCGCCACGCCGCGCCGATGAATGTTCCCCAGAGCACAACAGTCCCGAATATGAAACCGAGATTTCAACTACCGTCCCCCGCAGTAAAGACGCTGCTCGACAACTTCGCCGGCCGAAAGGTGGCTATGGCAAGAGAGATGGAAAACGGCCTCATCGGGAAGAGCTTCAACATTGTCTTCACGAACGGCGACGAACTGGAATTTGACGGCAACGGCCAGTGGAAGGAGATTATCTGCCGCACATCGCCCGTGCCTTCCAGCCTTCTCCCCGCTGCCATCGCCCGCTACACGGCGCGCAATTATCCCGCCGCCTACGTTACCCAGATTTTCCGCTACGGCGAAGAATACGATGTGGAGCTGTCCACGGGGCTAATGCTCTCGTTCAACGACCATCTGCGGGTCGTGGAAATCGTTCCCGACATGATGCTCGAACGCCTCGACGCGTAACGAACACCCCAAGACCGATTTATTGTAAAACTCCTAAATTAATCCTTGACATGAAACTCAAGCTCTATTTCCTGACCCTCCTTTTCGCAGGTTTCCTCCTGCAGAGTTGCGACGATGACGACGATAATGTCATTGCCCCCACCGCAGTAAGCACCACCTTCAGCTCGCTCTACCCCTCGGCCACCGTGTTGGAATGGGAAATCGAAGGCAGCTACTATAAGGCTGAGTTCTACAACAACACCACCCTTGCCGAAGCCTGGTTCACCTCTGACGGCACGTGGGTGCGCACCGAAACCGACTACATCGGCACGCTCCCCGAAGCCATCCAGACTTACATTTCCACCAACTACGCCGGCTACTACATCGAAGACCAGGAGTACGTGGAGACGCCCACCTCGACCTACTACCACATCGAACTCGAGAACGCCGCCGACCACGATGTCTATCTCAACATCTATGCGGACGGCACCCTCGTAGGCGCTTAATCCATCAAAATACAACCCTTTTATTAGCGCGCCCTGCAGCGGTCAGTGATGACCCTGCGGGGCTTTTTTTGTGCTGCTGGTTTTTCGCTGCTGAAAGCGTTGGTCAAATGTTCGTTTTCACGGGTTCAATTTTCAGTTTTTTAGCCATCTGTGCCTGCCGCCCTTGGCGAAATGTGCAAAAAACTCGTTGTGAATGAAATATTTATGGTATATTTGCACAGGTCTTTGTTGGTCTGCGGCATACATTTGATTGAAACGTGAAAGGGAGAGCCGCAGGCATGATAGCATTTAGAATACAACACATTGAGAATTATGAACGAAACGTGGTCTCCCGTGGCTCGCGATAAAGTGGTCGCCTTGCTCCTCAAAACCCTCTTGCCCCCGGTCGACAACCGCCACCGCAATATGGCGAACGAGGTGAATTACCTCTCGACGACGATGAACCGGCTGCTGCTCCAGCAGTTCGGCTTCCGCATTGAGTTCCAGACGCTGATGGACCTGTTGCGCAACGCGGGCTACGTCTTCTTCACCCGCGACGGTCTGTGCGACCCCAACAAGCGCCGGCTCAAACCCATCAAGTCGCCCACGCTTTTTCCCGACGAGGTGGAAATGGCAGAACCAACGCAGGGGCGCGGCGGCACTTTCGTCTACGTCAATCTCAGCGGCAAGGTCGTGCGCACCCTACGCTGCCTCACCATTCCCCTCCCGCCCAACATGAGCGCCGACAAACTGGAGTTGCTGAACGACGTGAAGGCGCGCCTCGAACAGTTCAAGGCCAATGTGCCCGCGCTCTTCGAGGAAGAACCGGAAGAGGGCTGACCTGTCCGCCAACATCTCAGACTTTCCGCAGAACGTCTCAGACTTTCCGCCGCGAGCGGCAAATTCCCCTGTCGGGTGCGGCAATTTTTCTTGCCGTGCGCGGCAGATTTTTTGTATAAATGCTGAGGCTGAGGTTAAAACCGCCTGCGCATGAAGATATGCCGCCAAAAAGTTGTACTTTTGCAGCTTCAAAAAAGGATTTAGACCGACGATTCAAGAAATGACTCCCGAAGCCATCATCGAGAAATACTATCCCGAGGACAATGCCCTGAGGCGCTTGCTCCTCCACCACAGCCACCAGGTGGCGCAGAAGGCACTCGACGTCGCCGACCGCCATCCCGAGTTGGGACTCGACCGCGATTTTCTCTATCGCGCCGCCATGCTCCACGACATCGGCATATTCCTGACCGACGCCCCGGGCATACATTGCCACGGCGCGGAGCCTTATCTGCTCCACGGCTGGCTCGGCGCGCAACTCATGCGCCGCGAAGGCGATGAGCGCGTGGCACGCGTCTGCGAGCGCCACACCGGTACGGGACTCACGCCCGAAACCATCGCCCGCCAGAGTCTGCCCCTGCCGCCCGGCGACTACCGTCCGCAGACGCTCGAAGAGCAGGTGGTGTGCTACGCCGACAAGTTCTTCTCGAAAAGCCATCCCGAGCGCGAACGCAGCGTGGCGCAGACCGCCCATAGCCTGGAGAAGTTTGGTGCCGAGGGCGTGCAGATTTTCCTGGCGTGGCAGGAGCGGTTCGGCTGAGCAGGCTGGCGCGGCGCGGATTTTCCTTCCCTCGCTGCCGCCATTTTGTACATTTAACGACACAGCCTGCAAGGTCTCGATAATTTTGTGTACTTTTGCACACAGTCTTACGAAGCGGAAGCAACACTTTGAGAACTACTATATTTCTTCTTTTCTCGTTCGTCGTAGCGCTCAGCCTGGCTACGTCCCGAACGGTAGCGACGCGCCTGACTGCGACGATACTGGCGACCGAAGATTCGGTGCGGCAGGACTCGCTCGTGCCCGATTCGGCGGTACGCGATGCCGTCGTGGCGTTGCGCAATGCCGTCGAGCCCTTGCGCGATGCCGTTGCGCCCGATTCGGTGGGGACAGATAGCGCCGCCGTGCCCGATTCTGCGGCAGTCGGGGCAGGTGTTGCGGTGGCGATGGACGAAATGCCCCTCGACTCGGCAGTGGTCGATACGGTGGCGACCGACTCCGTGAAGAAGAAGAAACCCGGCCTCGACGCGCCCGTGGAATACGAGAGCGTCGACTCGCTCGTCTTCGACGGCGAAACCGGATTGGCGTACCTCTACGGCAAAGCCAAGGTGAACTACCAGAACATGCAGCTCGACGCCGCCAAGATTACGATGAACATGGACAGCAGTCTGGTGCACGCCGAAGGCTACCGCGACACCGCCAACGTGCTCATCGACGCGCCCATTTATACCCAGGGCTCTGACACCTACAACAGCGAGAAAATGTCGTTCAACTTCAAGACGAAGAAGGGCTACATCTCCAACGTGTCGACCACGCAGGGCAACGGCTTCCTCGACAGCGAAAGTTCCAAACGCACCGACGACGGTACGTTCTATCTCCAGCACGCCAAGTACACTACTTGCGACGCCAAGCATCCCCACTTCTATCTGGCGCTCTCTCGTGCCAAGGTACTCCCCGGCAAGGAAACCATCTTCGGCCCCGCTTATCTGGTGGTGGAAGATGTGCCCCTGCCCCTCGCCATTCCCTATGGCTTTTTCCCCTTCAACAAGAAATACTCCAGCGGCATCATCATGCCTACCTACGGCGACGAGACGACCCGCGGTTTCTACCTCCGAGATGGCGGCTACTACTTCGCCGTCAACGACTTCGTGGACTTCACCGTGCTGGGCGAAGTCTACACCAAGGGCTCGTGGGGCTTGAGTTTCGAGACCAACTACACGAAGCGCTACAAGTATAACGGCAACTTCTACGTGAGCTACCTCCGCACGGTGGAGGGCGAGAAGAACATGCCCGACTACGCCGTGACGAAGAGCCTGAAGGTGCAGTGGACGCACTCGAAAACCTCCACCGCCAGTTCCAACACGACCTTCTCGGCGCGCGTCAACTTCGCCTCCGAAAACTACGAGCGCTCCAACCTTGCCAGCCTCTACAACGCCATGACCTATTCGCAGAGCACCCGAACCAGTTCGGTGAGCTTCTCGCACACCTTCGACCGCATCGGCCTCACCATTTCGGGCTCCAGCAACCTGACGCAGAGCCTCGCCGACTCTTCCATCGACGTGACGCTCCCCGACCTGACCATTTCGCTGAGCCGCGTCTATCCTTTCAAGCGCAAGGTGATGGTGGGGAGCGAAAAGTGGTACGAAAAAATATCGCTCACCTACACCGGTATTTTCTCAAACAGCATCAGCACGACAGAGAGCCGCCTGTTCAAGTCGAACCTCATCAAGGACTGGCGAAACGGTATGCGCCACAGCATCCCCATCCAGGCCACCTTCCAGCTCTTCAAGCACATCAACATCACGCCCCAGATTTCCATCCGCGACTACATGTACACCAACCGCGTGATGCGGTCGTGGGACACCGAGGCGCAGCAGGAAGTGCTCGACACCACCTACGGTTTCTACAACCTCTACGACTGGAGCACAAGCCTCTCGGCAAACACCACCCTCTACGGCTTCTACAAGCCCTGGAAGAAAGTCTTTGGCGACAAAATCATAGCCATTCGCCACGTCTTCAAGCCCGCTCTCTCCTTCAGCTACTCGCCCGACTTCACCACCTCTTCTTACGGCTACGTCAAGACCTATGTCAAGACCGACGCCAACGGCGAAGTCTCCACCGTCAGCTATTCGCCCTACTCGAACGCCCTCTACGGCTACCCCTCGGGCACAAAGTCGGGCACAGTGACCATGTCGGTCTCCAACAACGTCGAAATGAAGGTCAAGAGCGACCGCGACTCGACGGGCGAAAAGAAAATCAGCATCATCGACGAGCTCTACGGCTCGCTCTCCTACAACCTCGCCGCGCAGACACGCCCGTGGAGCAACCTGAGCACGCGCGTCCGTCTGAAACTGACGAAGAACTACACCTTCTCCCTCTCAGCCGTGTTCGCCACCTACGCCTACGCCTTCGACGAGAACGGCAACGTCGTCACGTCCGACCGCACCGAGTGGAGCTACGGCCGCTTCGGCCGCTTCCAGGGCATGTCGCAAAACCTGTCCTACACCTTCAACAACCAGACGTTCAAGAAACTCTTCAGCCGCGACAAGAAGTCTGAAACCGCCCCCACCGACGGCCCGGAAGATATGGAGGAAATCGTGACCGAAGACGCCAACATGGACCCCGACCAAGTGGCATCGAAGAACCAGGGCGCGAAAATCAAGTCGAAAAAGCGCGTGGACGACGACGGCTACTTGGCGTTCTCGATTCCCTGGTCGTTCACCGTCTCCTACGGCATCACCATGCGCGAGGACACGAGCCGCGAAATCAACGTCCGCCGTATGCGCTACCCCTATTCCTTCTCGCAGACGATGAACTTCTCGGGCTACATCCGCATCGCCGACGGCTGGAACATCACTTTCGCCTCGGGCTACGACTTCGAGGACCACGAACTGACCACGACGACGGCAACGCTCTCGCGCGACCTCCACTGCTTCGAAATGTCGTGCTCCATGGTGCTCAGACCCTACTCGTCGTTCAACTTCTCCTTCCGCGCCACAGCCTCCGAACTGGCTGACGCCCTCAAGTGGGACAAGCGCAGCTCCTACAGCAGCAACATCGAGTGGTATTGATGCCCCCTTTCGCCCGCTTGGGCGGCATTCCGCTGTGCCAAATCTGGCGCGTGGCGTTAAGAATGCTGAATGGAACAGCTTTTTTGAAAAAAACTTGCAGACCGAATGCAAGATTTCGCCCCATCCTCAGTTTATATGAATAGAAGGCCGCGCTGCGCCGCCGCCCTTCTGCCCCAACAGACCAAACAAAAAATCAAAAAAACGAAGATAACCAAAATGAAGAAAAGCCTTCTCCTCCTCCTGCCATGTCTGGCGCTCGGTTTGTTTACCGCTTGTGGCGATTCGTCCTACGAAGTCCACAACACGTATTTCTACCCCGTGCAGGCCTCTGGTGTCCGTGTCTACGCCGACCAGCCCACTGACACTATCCACCTGATTTCGCTCGATTCGTGGACCGCCACCTCGTCGGTGGATTGGATGACCGTTACGCCCGCGTCCTTCACGGCGACTGGCAGTTTCAACGACACGCGCCTCACGATGAACTTTGAGGACAACAACACGGGCGAAGTCCGCTACGGCTACATCCAGGTGGACAGCTATGCCACTCTCGGCAAACTCGTTTTCCAGTACCCCTGGCTCAACATCACAAGACCCTCCGCTGTCTACTACACTGAGGACATTACGGAGTCTGACAGTCAGATGGCGACCTTCTACATGAACCTCGACGCTGCAGCAGCTGACACGTTGGTAGCTTTCACAGTCTATCAGGACGGTGCTACCCTCCAGTCCGACGCCGCATGGGCAGTGCCCGACTCGACGACCTTCTCCGCCGGTTCGCACAGCATAGGCCTCACCATCGCCGCCAACGAAACCGACTCCGCCCGCACCGCCAAACTGACGTTGACCTCGGGCACGGTGAGCACCACCATTACGTTGAATCAGGCAGTCGAAGAAGAATAATAACAAGTCCCCGCCTTCGGGCATAGGTAATGAACAAAGAAATCCGCACGGTCGCGAGTCCGTGCGGATTTCTTTGCGTTTGCGCCCGGCAGTCTGGGCGCACAAAAATTAGTCCTGAGCTTTTTCAACTTAGTCCTGAGCTTTTGACTACATAGCTCAGGACTTTTTTGGAAACCCTCTGGCAAAGTCTTAAAAGGTTATGGCTCAGTGGATTAAAAAACTGGCAAAAATTGAGCTGTATAGGAATTGCTCTACATTTGAAAAAAGAAAAGGGGCAGAGGTGTGGATTGACACCTCGGCCCGCTATCGTTCTTGTGTTGGCTAATGGTCTTAGATTTTGGCTTTTCCTGCGCCCTTTTTTTTGTCGGGGCGGGATAGGGTAATATCAAATAAGGTCAATATTCAGTTCGGCGCACCGCTTGCGCATATCTTCGGGCCAGATGCTCGCCTGGATTTCGCCGATGTGGGCTTTGCGGAGGTAGAGCATGCAGAGGCGCGACTGGCCGATGCCACCGCCCACGCTCAGGGGCAGTGTGCCTTCGACGAGGCGGCGGTGGAAGTAGTACTGGAGGCGTTCCTCCTTGCCGCTGTCGTGGAGCTGGCGGAGGAGGGCTTCCTTGTCGACGCGGATGCCCATCGAGGAAAGCTCGAAGGCGCGGCCGAGGACGGAATTCCATACCAAAAGGTCGCCGTTGAGGCCGGGCAGACCGGTCTCGTTGAGCGTGGAATAGTCGTCGTAGTCCGGGGCGCGGAGGTCGTGGGGCTTACCGTCACCGAGCGGGCCGCCGATGCCGACGATGAAGACGGCACCATACTCCTCTGTGATGCGGTTTTCGCGTTCCTTCGGGGAGAGGTCGGGGTAGCGCTGGCGCAGTTCCTCGGCGTGGATGAAGAAGACGTCTTCGGGCAGTGCAGGCTGGAGCTGCGGGAAGCGCTCGCACACGAGGAATTCCGTGCGGAGCATGGCAGAGTAGATGCACTTCACGGTGCGGCGCAGATAGGCGAGCGTGCGGTCTTCAGGACGGATGACGCGCTCCCAGTCCCACTGGTCGACGTAGAGCGAATGGAGGTTGCCCAGCTCTTCGTCGGCGCGGATGGCGTTCATGTCGGTGTAGATGCCGTAGCCCTCCTGCACTTCGTGGTCGGCGAGCGTGAGTCGCTTCCACTTGGCGAGCGAGTGGACCACTTCGGCGCGGGCGTCGCCCAAGTCCTTGATGGGGAAGGTCACGGGGCGCTCCGTGCCGCTGAGGTCGTCGTTGATGCCGAGACCGCGGAGGACGAAGAGGGGACCCGTCACGCGGCGCAGTTTGAGACCCGTGGCGAGGTTGTCCTGGAAGAAGTCCTTGATGACTTTTATACCCTGTTCCGTCTCGTATTTGTCGAGCAACGGCTTGTAGTTTTTGGGTTCTATTAAATAGCTCATGTCTTACATTTTGATTAGGCGTGGCAAAGATACATATTTATTTGTAATTAAAAGCAGGAAAATATCTTACTTTTGAATATTTTTCCTCCGAAAATCCGACTTATTTCTGTTCCGCGCTGTGCGAAATGCGGAAAGTGGTGATTTAGAGCCGCCGAGGCGGGTCATCGCGGCGCGGATTTTGCGACAAAAAAAGAGGACCTGACCGCTGTGCTCGGGTGAGCGTGCGGCCAGGCCTTCATGAATGGGGACGCAGTCGGGGAGTTTCGCTTCGGAGACCCCCAAGTGGCTGTTATTCGGCTGCGGGCGTTTCGGTTTCTTTTTCTGCCACCTCGACGGCGGGGGCAGGCGTTTTGGCTTCAGCGACGACAGCTTCGGTCGGTGCGGGTTCGGTGTCCGAATCGGTCTGTTGCATGACGCGTTCGACGGCGTCGGAGACGACAGACTTGCCGCGGAAGCGCTGCGTGTAGCCCGAGTAGTCGGGGATGGTGCGCTTGTAGTTGGCGTCGGTGAAGAGCGGGCTGGAAATGATGTGGTCGGCCGTAGAGCGGTTGCAGCAGAACACGATGTTCTCCACGCCGGCGAGGCGGGTGAGCGCCTTGATGTCGGTGTCGTGCGGCTGCAGCGTCATCGGGTCGGTGAAGAAGAACAGATAGTCAATCTGTCCGTCCACGATGCGCGACCCCATTTGCTGGTCGCCGCCGAGCGGGCCTGACTTGAGGATGGTGAAGTCCCATTCCGTGTCGGGGTGCTTGGCTTTGAGTGCTTCGAGAATCATCGTACCGGTGGTACCTGTGCAATAGAACTTGTGTCCCATGAGCCTTTCGGAGTTCCAGAGCACCCACTCAATGAGGTCTTTCTTCATGGCGTCGTGCGCCACGAGCCCAATGTGTCTAACCAGTTTTGTTGCCATGTGTCGGTCGTTTTTGCCCAATTCTGCCATCCGTCAGACGGACGGTTTCTTTGGGTTTCGGTTGTGGTCGGAACTATCTCCGACCTGGCGCAAGGTACGCACTTTTTATTACGCGCGGGTTAAGAATTTCGGCAAAGCCCACATCTGTAAACACTTATTAGCCTTCACACCCCCGTTTTGTCAGCCGCGTTGAGCGGTTGGCGGGGTTGGGGAGAGGGGGAGAGAGTGGCGGGCGTTGCGTGTTTTTGAGGTAATCCGTTGCGTGTTTTTGAGGTTGGAGGGCAAAACAAAAGGGCGGCGGTGCTTTTGGGAAAGCTGCCGGCGACCTCTGTATAGAGGTGGTTTATCTCAAATAGGGATTGCCCGTCTTTTCCTCGCCGACGGTTGTGGCGGGGCCGTGACCGGGGTAGACCTTGACCGCTTCGGGGAGCGTGAGGATGCGTTGCCGCAGACCGTTGATGAGTTGGAACTCGTTGCCGCCGGGGAGGTCGCAGCGGCCTATCTCGCGGCGGAAGAGGCTGTCGCCGCTCACGAGGATGGCTTCCGCCTCGCAGTAGTAGCACACCCCGCCTGGCGTGTGGCCCGGCGTGTTGATGACGCGCAGGGCGTGGCTGCCGAAGTTCACCACGTCGCCGTCGTTGAGCTTCGCCCCGATGGGCGGCAGCGAGAGCGGCATGTCGCGGTGGATGAAGGCGCGCATTTGCTGCACCGCCTGTTCGTAGGTCGTCGCGTCGTCGGCGCCCAGTTGCGGGAGCAGGCCGAACGTGTCGGCGACGTATTGCGCGCCGAAGATGTGGTCGAAGTGGCCGTGGGTGAGCAGGTGGTGGCGGAGCGTCAGGCCTTCCTTTTCGACGTATTGGCGGATGGCTTCGCGCTCCTCGGGGAAGAACGCCCCGCAGTCCACGATGACCGCCTCGCGCGTCTCGTCGCTCAGCACGTAGCAGTTTTCTTCTATGAAGTTGACGGTGAAGATTTGGATTTTCAGCATTTCAGGAAACGGTTTGGGGGTTGGGGAGAGAAATTAGATTGCCACGTACGCCACTTTCTTCGTCTCGAAAAATTCGTCTTTGAAGAAGTCGGAGAGGTTCCACGTTTCGCTCTTGCGCTTGAACGGCTGCAGTTCGTGGCCCAAGTCGCCGCCCTTCAGACAGATGATGCCGTTGGGCAGGGCGTTGCGCTGTTCGCGGTGGATGTTCTTCTGCACCAGTTTGACGAGTTCAGAAAAATCCATGACGGCGCGCGACACCACGAAGTCGAATTTGCCTTTTTCCTCGATGACGTTGCGGTGCACCGCCTCCACGTTCTCCAGTCCGATGGCTTCCGCTACGGCGCTCGCCACCTTAATCTTCTTGCCGATGCTGTCCACGAGGTAGAACTGCACTTCGGGGAACAGGATGGCGAGGGGGATGCCCGGGAAACCGCCGCCGGTGCCCACGTCCATCACCCGCGTGCCGGGGCGGAAGTTGATGACCTTGGCGATGCCCAGCGAGTGGAGCACGTGGTGGGGGTAGAGGTTGTCGATGTCCTTCCGCGAGATGACGTTGATTTTCGCGTTCCAGTCGTGGTAGAGCGCGTCGAGCTGTTCAAACTGCGCCCGCTGCCTGTCGCTCAGGTTGGGGAAGTATTCGAAGACGGCCGAGGCCGGAGAAGTAGATGACATGGTTCGTTATATTATATATAAGGAGTGGATTTATAGATAAGGAGTAGAAATTCCAATGAAAAAAGCGTCAGGCAAACAGCGCGTCGATACGTTGCAGTTCGTCCGCCGATAGCGGTGCGCCGTCCAGACATTTCAGGTTATCCGCCAGTTGCGCCACCTTGCTTGCGCCCACAATCACCGACGTGACGCCCTCGTGCTGGAGCACCCAGCGCAGTGCCACGCTCGCTGTCGTTTCGCCGCGCGCTGCCGCCAGCGCCCGCAGTCCGTTGAGCTGAGCCAGCAGCGTCGGCGTCAGCTGCTCCGCCTTCAGCGTCGTTTCGCGGCGGATGCGCGAGTCGTCCGGAATGCCCTCAAGGTAGCGGTCGGTCAGCAAGCCCTGCGCCAGTGGGGAGAACGAGACGAAACCGCAGCCCGCCTGCGCCACTTCCGGCAGAATGCCGTCCGCCACGGGAGCACGGTCCAGCAAGTTCAGCCGGCCTTGGTAGCAGAGGCACGGCACGCCCTGCTTGCGCAGGAAGTCCAGCCCGAAGCGCGTGGCTTCGAGCGGCCAGCGCGACAGACCGACGTAGAGCGCCTTGCCCTGCCGCACGATGTCCACCAGCGCCTGCAGCGTTTCCTCGAGCGGCGTCAGCGGGTCGTAGCGGTGCGAGTAGAAGAGGTCCACGTAGTCCACCTTCATGCGGCGCAGACTCTGGTCGAGCGAGGCCATGAGCGACTTGCGCGAGCCCCAGTTGCCGTAAGGTCCGGGCCACATGTCGTAGCCCGCTTTCGTCGCGATGAAGAGTTCGTCGCGATAGGGGCGCAGCGACGTGCGCATCACCTCGCCCAGCGTCTCCTCCGCCGTGCCGGGAGGCGGGCCGTAGTTGTTGGCAAGGTCCAGGTGGACAATGCCGTGGTCGAGGGCGAAGTGGAGCAGGGCGCGGCTCTCCTCGAGCGGACGCTGCGCGCCGAAGTTCTTCCACAGCCCCAGCGAGATGGCAGGCAACATGACGCCGCTCTTGCCGCAGCGGCGCATCAGTCCGTTGTGGGCGTAGCGGTCGGGATTGGCTTGAAAGATGGTTTCCATATCAGCGTATAGTTTTTGTGGTTCAGAAGTATTGCGGCGCAGACGATTCGCCCTCGGCGGCAATGCCGGTCACGTCGGGCAGGTCGAAAGCGTCCGCGTCCGCCAGTACGGCAAACTTCTCGCGGAAGCGCGCCAGCCGTGCCAGGTCGAGCTCCGCTGCGACGGCACCTTCTGCGTCAGCGAGTTCAGCCACCGTCTTGCCGTAGGCGTCCACCAGCGCCGAGCCCCCGGCGTAGTGGCACTGCGGGTCGTCGCCTACGCGGTTTACGCCTGCCACGTAGCATTGGTTCTCGATGGCGCGCGCCCTAATCAGCGTGTTCCACACCGCCTGCCTGCTTTCTGGCCAGTTTGCCACGTAGAGTGCGAGGTCGTAGTCGCGGCGGTTGCGGGCGAAGACAGGAAAACGCAAGTCGTAGCACACCTGAAGCAGGATGCGCACGCCGTCCACACTCACCACCACCCGTTGCGTGCCCGGTTGGTAGTGGAGCGGCTCGTTGCCGTAGGTGAAAAGGTGGCGTTTGTCGTATTGCGCCACCGGTCCTTTCGGCCCCATCACCACCAGTCGGTTGGCAAACCGCCCCTCCGCGCCGTGCACGACGGGCAGCGAACCCGCGATGTAGCAGTCGCGCCGCCGCGCCTCCTCCTCCATCCATGCCCAGCCCTCGCGCGCCGCGTCGGCGGTCGTTGCGTCGGGAGCAGTCTGGAAGCCCGTGCACCACATTTCGGGCAGCACGTAGAGTCGCGCGTCGGGCTGGCGTGCCATCAGAGCCGCTACGCGGTCGATGTTCGCAGCCGCCTTGCCCCAAGTGATATCGTGTTGAATCAGACAGATTTTCATATTTCCAAAGCTAAATAAGCGCGGTCGTCAAATGACACCTGCCCCGCCATCAGGCATTTCGTCGCGGCGTTCTCGCCGATGCAGAGCGGGTCTTCCCTCAGCAGGCGCGCCAGTTCAGCCTCCGTTTCGCTGAGCGCGTCGCACAGGGTGGGGTAGCCGTCCGAAGCCAGTATGAGCCGCGTTGCCGCGCCCACTTCCAGAACTGGCACTGTCGTTGTGTCGATGTCGAAGCCGTCGAGCACTGTGTAGCGGAAGGGATTGCGCACGTCGGGGTCGTTCTGAAAGTTCGTCTGCTCCCGCAGTGCGTCGTAAATCATTGCCCTGCCCGCGTCGTGTCGCCGTATATCCTCCGCCGTGTGGCCGTGGGCGAGCAGATAGCGCACCGCTTCGCACCGCGCTCGCGTCAGTACGCCGTCCACCGCTTTCGGGTTCGTGTACGTCCGTCCGCCGAAGCGGCATTGGCAGTCGCCGAAGAGCCACACTTCCCGTCGCGCCAGGCTGAACACCGCCGCCGAGCACGTCAACCGCAGTTCCGCCTGCGTCCGTGCCGCTTCGGGCGTCGCGTCGCGCAGAGCTGCCGTCAGGTGGCGCGCCGTTTCGGTCATCGTCGCTTCGGCGTTGAGCGTCTGGAGCGCGGCAACCACCGTCTCCATCGCCCGCCGTCCGCCCGAAGTACCTTCGGCAGCGTCCGCCTGATATTTCGCCGCCCGTTTGGACGTACTGCCGTCCACCACCGCGGCAAAGTGGGGCGTCACGGTCAGTCCGTCCTCGCAGCGTGCCGCGTCGTCGAACTTACCCTGTATGTAGCTTTCCGCAATTCGCATGTCGTCAGTATAGGATGACTGCAAAGTTAAGAAATAATCCGTGTGCAGTGGGAATGTCGTGGACATAAAAAGGAAAACCTACAGCTATTATAAATTAGTCCTGAGTTTTTTCAAATTAGTCCTGAGCTATTATAAATTAGTCCTGAGCTTTTGGGTAAAAAGCTCAGGACTAGTTCTCAAAAGCCCTGGACTAGTTTAGATACTCTGATGGGGAATTGTTCCATACTGGAAACTTGTATATCGTTTCCAAAATTAGACTCGGGCTTTTGAATTTATATCCCAGATAATTTTAGACCGCTCTGGCGTGGGGAGTAAAAGCGTGGGGCAAAGTAGAGATTTCTCGGGACAGAGTTTCAGAAGTGCGGGGGCGAGCTTTCAGAATTGCGGTCGGCAGTTTCAGCAGACGCGGTGTACTTCGCGTTTTATCCCCCAAACCCTTAAATATTTCCTGCCTGCGGGCGTTTTTCTTTATCATTCTGCGGTCGGGTTGGTAAAAATGTCTAACTTTGTAAGTTGTCAGAATGGCCTTAATCTTAATATTTTAGTCGGTCTGGCGCCGAGGAGGAAAAGTTCTCCCTACTAGGAAAAAATTATCAATCTAATTCATACCCATTCTCTAATGAAAAAAGTTTATTCAAGACTGTGGGCAGTTTTGTGCTTCTGCTTTGTAGCCACACTGCCACTGAGCGGTTTCGCGGAGACCACCAATCCGCAGGCCGTGAGCGACTTGTTGAACCGTATTGGCGGCGACGGGACTGCCGACCGCTTCGTGACGGTGCTCGACGAAACCATCTCCACCGATGAAGTCTTCGTCATCACCTCGAGCGACGGCAAGCCTTGCATCAAGGGCTCGACGCTTTCCGCCATCACGACGGGTATCAACTGGTACCTCAACCATTATGCCCACGTGAACTTGACGTGGAACAACCTCACCACTGACCTTTCGGGTACGACGCTTCCCGTACCCTCGACGGAAGAAACGCACACCAGTTCGGTGGATTATCGCTACTACCTTAACTACTGCACCTTCTCCTACTCGATGTCGACCTGGACGTGGGAGCGCTGGCAGCAGGAAATCGACTGGATGGCCCTCCACGGCATAAACATGCCGCTCCAGATTGTGGGGCTTGACGTGGTGTGGAAAAAACTCCTCACTGAAGACCTCGGCTATACGTCCGACGAGGCCAACGACTTCATTGCGGGCCCGTGCTTCCAGGCTTGGTGGGGCATGAACAACCTCGAAGGTTGGGGCGGCCCGAATCCCGACTGGTGGTATGAGCGGCAGGAGACGCTCTGCAAGAACATTCTGGCACGCGAACGCGAATTGGGTATGGAACCCGTATTGCCGGGCTACTCGGGCATGGTGCCGAGCGACATAGGCGACAAGGGCTATACTGCAACTTCGCAGGGCACTTGGTGCGGCTTCATCCGCCCCTATATTCTCGACCCCAACGGCAGTGCCTTCGCCACTATTTCCGCAAAATACTACGCCCGCTTGGCTGAAGTTATGGGCAAGTCTACATACTACAGCATGGACCCCTTCCACGAAGGCGCCAACACGAGCGGCATCGACGTGGCGTCGGCCTACAAAGCCATCTACAACGCCATGGAAACGGCAAACTCGGGCAGCAAATGGGTAATCCAGTACTGGCAATGGAGCTCGGACCAATACAACGTGCTCAGTCAGGTGGACAAGGGGAAGCTCATCGTGCTCGACCTGTTCTCGGACGCACACACCCACTTCGGCGAATACAACGGCCACGAGGCTGTCTATTGTATGCTCCACAACTTCGGTGGCCGCACGGGTTTCTACGGCCGTCTGTCGAAAATCATGTCCGACTTCTTCACGCAGAAGTCCAGCTACTCCAATATAAAAGGTATCGGCGCCACGCCTGAGGCCATCGAGACGGTGCCTATTCTCTACGACGCCCTCTTCGAACTGCCCTGGCGCGCCAGTGCGCCCGACGCTGCCGAGTGGGTGAAGGACTACACCGTGAGCCGCTACGGACAGGAGAGCGCTGATGCGCAGACCGCTTGGGAAAAACTGCGCACGTCCTCGCTCAACTGCCAGACGACGCTGCAAGGCCCGATGGAGGCCGTGCTCTGCGCCCGTCCCGCCTTGTCGGTGGGCTCAGTGTCGAGCTGGGGCGGCACAGACATCTTCTACGACCCGCAGGAAGTGGCAGCTGCCGCACACCTGCTCCTCAACGCCGGACTGAGCGGCGAGAACTACAGCTACGACCTCACGGACATCGCGCGCCAGGCGCTGACCGACTACGGCTACTACCTGCTCAAGGCCATCAACTCTGCCAACTCGTCGGGCGACACTGAGGCTTTTGAGTCGCGCCGCGACAAATATCTGCAACTCATCCTCGACCTTGACGACTTGCTCAACACGAACAAGAACTTCATGCTGGGACGCTGGACGCAACTCGCCCGCAGTATTGCCGACGAGGTCACGGGTACAACCACCAGCGACAAGGATTGGTTGGAACAGGACAACGCCCGCACGCTCATCACCACTTGGGGCGCCCGCGAGCAGAGCGAGAGCGGCGGTCTGCGCGATTACTCCTACCGCGAGTGGGGCGGCATGATGAAGGACTTCTATTATGACCGCTGGAAAACGTATTTCGACAACCTCGCCTCTGGCTCATCGCAGCCCGACTGGTTCACCCACGACTGGAACTGGGCGCACAGCAGCGACTACAGTTACTCCAACGAACCGACAGGCACGACTGCCGATGTGGCAAAGACGCTCTTCGAGAGCTATTTCCTGACGTTCACCTGCGCCGACAACACCGCCTACTACGTTTATCGCGGCTTCGACCAAGACGAAACGGAGAGCATTTCGTTCGACGCTTACCGCGGCAGCACTTTCACCGCCCCCGTCACGCTCCCCGACGGCGTAACCGCCACTATCAGTGTGGACTACAACAATGACGGTGAAATATCTTCCGACGAAACCGTTGAAGGACTCACCGCCAGCATTTCCGCCACAGCCGTGACGGGCGACGTGAAAGCCGTCCTGACGCTTTCTGACGGTACAGAACTGGCCTTCACCCTCGTCCTCAAGGACAATATCACCGAAGCACGCACCGTCAGTGTGGCTACTGCCGATGCCAGCCAGGGCTCGGTGTCGATTGAGGGCACGACCGAAACGAGTGTCACCAACACCGACGCCGTGACGCTCGTCGCTACGCCGGTTTCGGGCTATGCCTTCGAGAACTGGACGGCTTCCAACGGCACTGTCATCAGCACCGCCAATCCTTATACTTATTATGGTGCTGGCGCAGAAACTTTCACCGCCAATTTCTATGTCAACAAATGGACTATCCCCACTGAGGACTTGACCGACCTCAGCACCATAGAGAGCTACGGCCAGTACCTCACCGCCCTCTCTGCCACTTGGAACGACCACGATGCCGTTTCGCTCTACACCACCGATGCTTGCCCCGAGAGCCTCTATCACCTCACCGACGAATTCACCGCTTCCGCTGGCAGCCGCTTCACCCTCTCGTGGAACGGTCCCAATACGTCGGGTCTGGCCTATTGCCGCCTCTCGGCTTATGTCGACGTGAACAGTGATGGCGACTTCGACGACGACGGCGAGTTCATTGCCGTCATCGGTGACAAGAGCACGGCGTACAACAGCAGTGTGGCAGTCGGCACGCTCAACGTCCTGCTGCCCTATGACGCCACCCCAGGCATCACCCGCGTCCGTCTGCGCTTCGACAGTTCGTATCTGACCGACAACCTCGACGCGACGACCGACGCCATGCCTGCCGACGCCTCCACCACGCGTATGGTCTACGACATCCCCCTCAACATCACCGAGTACGCCGATGAGGCCTGCACCATCACCGTTCAGGCATCCAACACCAATGGCACGGTGGACGCCAACGGCCAGAGCGCAACCTACACCTATGCCGCCGGCGAGGAAGTGGTGCTGCGCGCTTACCCCAGCGAAGGCTATGTCCTCGACTGCTGGACCGACGAATACGACCGCGAAGTGCCTTCGAGCTGGTACGACGGCAACACCATCCGCTTCAAGGCTGCCGAAAACGGTACTTATACCGCCAACTTCAAGTCTGAATACATGACCATCGGCGAATGGGAACTCGAATATGAGGAATCCAACGGCGGTGCCGTTATCACCGGCATTGGCAGCGGCAGCGGCGCGCTCGACCTCACTGCCACCAACAGTGTGGGGCTCACCATCGTGGGTCTTTCCACCGATGCCCTCAAGGGCAACACCGACATCACGAGCCTCACGCTTCCTGCCACGCTCGCCGCTTTTGACCGCTACATCAATACGTCGCTCACTGGTGCCGGCACGCAGGATGTTCTCCTCACTCCCTCCACCACAATCCCCGGCAGTTCGGCATGGACGCTCACGCTGACGGGAACGAACAACGGTTCTACGTTCAACAGTTGGGGCTCTGGTCTTCTGGCTACGGGCAGCAGCGCCCTCGCCGACAGCTACACCAACGGCTTTCAGTTTTATCTCGCCGCAGCAGGTACGCTGACGGTGAAGGTTGGCTCGTCTACGGAATCCTTTTCTGCCGCCCTCGGCAGTACGTTTTCCATCACGATGCAGTACGACGGTTCGGGCACGCTCACATTGGCTGTGACGAATGAAAGTGGCGCAACTGAGACAAAGACCATCTCGCAGTCGCTCGCCGACATCACCAATTTCTCCACCGCCATACCCTCGGGCGTCAACATCACGAACCTTGTGGTCGAAGTGCCCCTCACCGACAGCAAACCTTTTGCAGGTTGCTCGGCGCTCACCGACATTTATGTGGCAGCCGGTCATGACGCCTATAGTTCTGTCGACGGTGTGCTCTACGACGCCACGGGCACCAGCATGCTTGCCTGGCCCGAAGGCCGCCTCACGCAGCGCGTCTTTCAACTTGCCACTTCCGACGACACGCCCCTCTACGCCTACGCCGCCCCACTCGCCAGCGCCGATGGCTCTGAAGTCCTTGCCGACGAAAACCGCGGCGTACTTACCGCCGACGCTTCAGCATTGAGCGTGCCCCAGTCGCTCTGGACGCTCGTCTCCATCGACGGCGGCTTCAAGGTGGAGCACGTCAACAGCCAGCGCTTCTGGGGCTCAGGCAATGACGACGGCAACATCGAAATGCCCACGTCCACCACAGAGTGGCACGGCACGTATGCCTACGAAGTCTCCATCGCCGACAACATTCCCACCGTGACGCTCGGCATTTCGGGCGGTTCTACCTACGCCTCCCCCTCCACTTCTGGTTCTACGGTCGACCTCACTTCGACCGCTACGGCTTGGAACGTGGAGGAAGTGAATGCCATCCCCGTCACCACGACCTCAGCCCTCTGGACTGCCCTCTGTCTGCCAGTTGCTGTGGTTGTTCCCGAGGAGTCGGATGCCTATGTTTTTAAGGCCACGAGTTTGACGAACGACAACAGCGGTCTCAAACTCGTTTCCCTCACGCCGGGCTCAATTCTCGCTGCTGGCGAAGGCGTACTCGTCTCCACCACTGAGGCCAAGACCGTCAGTTTCCCCGTCTCCTACGACGATGCCGGCACTCTGCTCACCGACAACCTCTTCAGCGGTGCTACCATTCAGCGCACAAGCCTCACGGCGCAGACCTTCTACGGTCTCGGTCAGGGCGATGACGGCACAGTGGGACTCTTCCTTTCGCAGGGCACTATCGTTCCCGCCAATAAGGCGTATCTCCTTCTGAGCAATCTGCCTTCCGGCACAAATGCCAACGCCCTCAGCCTCTTTGATGACACCGCAAACGGCATTGGCAACGTGACCACCGACTCCTCATCGAACGCTGCCCCCGCAGTCTACTTCGACCTCGAGGGCCGTCGCGTCAGCTACCCCTCGCGCGGCATCTACGTGACGGGTGACGGTCAGAAGGTCTTCGTGCCCTAACTGAGAGACAATATAATATATGTCTTCACTTGTTATCAATAAGAATCCACTAGATGAGAAGGTATTTACCCCCCCGAAGTGAAATCGTCACACTTTATTCTGAAACTGGCATAATGTTAGAAACCAGTATTGAGTTCGGCTCCAGCGACACTACGACTAACGACGATTTCGGTAAAGACAACAACACTACCGACTGGCTGAGCAACCGCAAAATGTTTGGTAGTGGTAACTCTCCCATTTGGGACGAGTAGTTCTTGTGCGTAGGCGAACAGATTTTCGCCCGTCTCTTTTATTCAACGAATTATGGCGCATCGCCCCGCAGACAAGCTGGGGCGATGCGCCTTTTTTGCATTGGGAACGATATACAAGTTGTCCCTGAATGGAAATATCACACGGCTTCACTCAAATTAGATAGAGATGTCCACATAAAATTCGTGTGCATAGTCCATATATGTGCCGATAATT
>JAUNOO010000021.1 GCA_030531095.1 Bacteroidales bacterium | reverse complement strand
TTCAAAAGCTCAGGACTATTTTTAGCCAGCTTTCGCCCCAGTTTTGTAGGCTCAGAAAATCGTTCCCGAAAGTCCTTCTCTTCATCGTAAATCAGCATCCTCTTTGCTGAAAAATCAGAGTTATTTTACAGTTCCCTCGGAATCCCAATTCTGCAAATCGGGTCTTCCGAACCATCCGTCCCGTCCCCTTCCGGAACGGACAGCGTGAGGCGCGTCCACCACAGTCGGACTTCCCCCACGCCGCGAAGTTATGCAATATAAATTACCTTGCAAAGCATAGTACTAAGAAAATGCTTATTTTTAATATGAATTAAGAAAGCAGAGATGCCGTGCCCCATGGAATACCCGTTGCAGATTGCCCCACACCGCCCGACGGTTTGCCCACAGCGGGCGAGAAGCCCGAGGTGGTTCGGCGGCGGGCTGAAAAAAGGGGGAAGGGGCTTGCATTTCGGGCTGAAAAGCGCTATATTTGCAAAAGATTTTCAGCTTTGCCACAGACCTGAAGCGCGCTTTCTGTGCGGTCCATGAAAAACGGCAGGCGCATACCTTAATTATATGTAGGGCCAGAATCTGCCCTTCCTGAATCACCAACCATAGAGACCGTAAAAAGAAGATGACTTTCTTCCAACTCCTCCAGCAAATACGCGAAGCGTCCACGTCCGAACGCGACAAGGGCTACCGTTTTGAACGCCTCATGCAGGCTTACCTGAAAACGACCTCCATCTACGAAGGCTGCTTCGAGGAGGTATGGCTGTGGATGGATTTTCCCTACCGCGACCAGTTTGGCGGCAGTGACATCGGCATCGACCTTGTGGCGAAGACGGTGGCAGGCGAATACTGGGCTGTGCAGTGCAAGTGCTATGCGGACGGTGCCGGCGTCGACAAGAGCGACCTTGACAGCTTCATCACGACTTCGGGCAAGATGTTCGACGTGGACGGCACGCCCACAAAATTTGCCCGGCAACTCTGGATTTCGACCACCAACAACTGGACGAAGAAAGCGGAGCACACCATCCAGAACCAGCAAGTGCCTTTCTCCCGCCTCAACCTCAAAGACCTTGAGGAGGACAGTGTGGACTGGGACAAGTTGCAGCAAGGCCTCTACGGGCGCGAAGTCCGCCAGAAACCTTTCACCATAAAGCCCCACCAGCAGGACGCCGTCGACGCCACGCACAACTATCTGCAAACGCACGAACGCGGCAAGCTCATCATGGCTTGCGGTACGGGAAAGACGTTCACCTCGCTGAAAATTGCGGAGCGCGAAACGGCAAACAGCGGCTTCGTGCTCTTCCTCGTGCCTTCCATTGCCTTGCTCGGACAAACGCTGCGCGCCTGGACGGGACAGGCTGAAAAGCCCATCCGTGCCGTCTGCATCTGTTCGGACAGTCAGGTCTCGAAGCAGAAGGGAGAGAGCGACGACACGAGCGTCATTGACCTCGCCCTGCCCGCTTCGACCAATACGGACAGCATACTGCGGCAGCTGGAGGGCTTCCGCCGACAGAAGAGCGAGGGCATGACGGTGGTATTCTCCACCTACCAGTCCATCGAAGTGGTCTCGAAGGCGCAGGCGCTCCTGCTCGAAAAGACGGGCGGCGAATACGGCGAGTTCGACCTCATCATCTGCGACGAGGCGCACCGCACCACGGGCGTCACGCTGAAGGGAATGGACGAAAGTGCTTTCGTGAAGGTACACAGCAACGATTTCCTGAAAGCGCGCCACCGCGTCTACATGACTGCCACGCCCCGGCTCTACAGCGACGAGGCGCGCAGGAAGGCAAAGGACAACGAGGCGCTGCTCTGCTCGATGGACGACGTGGCGCTCTATGGCGAAGAAATTTACCGCATTGGTTTCGGTGAGGCAGTGGAGAAGAATCTTCTCACGGACTACAAGGTGCTTATCCTCGCCGTGGGCGAAAAGGACATCACGCCTACGCTTCGCGCCATGGTGACGACCGACGCAGACGGGAGTCTGTCGGTGGACGACAAAGCCAAATTCGTGGGCTGCGTCAATGCCCTGTCCAAGCGCGTGCTTGGCGACGAGGGGCTCATCAAGCGTGTAGACCCGCTGCCCATGCGCCGCGCAGTGGCTTTCTGCAACACCATCAAGGACTCGAAAAAGGCGGCGCGGCTCTTCTCCATCTTCAAGAGTGCCTACATGGACGACGTGGACGAGGCGGAAAAGGCGCAAATGGTCGACGTGGAGGCGCGACACGTGGACGGTACCATGTCTGCCACGGCGCGCGACGCTGAACTGATGTGGCTGAAGGAGCAGCCTGCCAACGACATGTCGTGCAGGATGCTCACCAACGCCCGCTGTCTGAGCGAGGGTGTAGACGTGCCTTCGCTCGATGCCGTGGTCTTCGTTTCGCCAAAAAACTCGCAGGTGGACGTGGTGCAGTCGGTGGGGCGCGTCATGCGCCTCAGTCCGGGCAAGAAGTACGGCTACATCATCATTCCCGTGGTGGTGCCCGAAAACGTGCCTGCCGACGAGGTGCTCTCCAAGCACGACAATTTCAAAGTGGTGTGGACGGTGCTCAACGCCCTCCGCGCCCACGACGACCGCTTCAATGCGGAGGTCAACAAGATAGAGCTGTCGAAGCGCAAAGCGGCGCACATCATTTTCGGCGGCATTGACGGCGGCTATGGCGACGACAACTTGAGTGGCGGACAGACCGGCACCGCAGGCACGCAGACCATGGCGGCGGAAGTGGCGCAACAACTGGCGCTCCAGTTTGAGGAACTGCAGAATGTGTTCTATGCCAAGATGGTGAACAAAGTGGGCACCAAGCGCTACTGGGAACTCTGGGCTAAGGACATTGCCGAAATTGCGCAGGGCCATATTGCCCGCATCGAAAAACTCATCGAAGCGGGCGGCACCGCCAAACGGACGTTCGACCAGCTCATGCGTGGCCTGCGCAAGAACATCAACCCCAGCCTCACCGAGCAGGAAACCATCGAGATGCTCTCGCAGCACCTCATCGCCCTGCCCGTGTTCAAGGCGCTCTTTGCCGACTACGTCTTTGCACAAAACAACCCCATTTCGCGGTCGATGGAGAAGATGCTGAAGCTCCTCGACGACGGCGAGCAGACGGCTGAGGAGCACGAGCGGCTGCAGAAGTTCTACGACTACGTGCGCACCACCGTGGGCGACATTACCGACGCGGAAGGCAGACAGCGGCTCATCGTGGAACTGTACGACAAGTTCTTCAAGGTGGCTTCGCCAAAGACGGTGGACAAACTCGGCATCGTCTACACGCCTGTGGAAGTGGTGGACTACATTGTGCATTCTGTGGCATACATTCTGCAAGAAGAGTTTGGCAGACACATCTCGGACGAGGGCGTCCACATTCTCGACCCCTTCACAGGCACAGGCACGTTCATCACACGCCTGCTGCAAAGCGGTCTGATAGACCCGGCGACCCTGCCCTACAAGTACGCCCACGAAATACACGCCAACGAGATTGTGCTGCTGGCGTACTACATTGCGTCGGTCAACATTGAGAGCGTGTATCACGACTTGCGGGCGGCAGACCCCGATGCGCCGACGGCAGAGCCGTACCAGCCCTTTGAGGGCATCTGCCTGACCGATACTTTCCAGTTGGGCGAGGACACGGCGAACGACAATCTGTTTTCGGAGCAGTTTCCCACCAACTCCAAACGCGTGGAGGCACAGCGCAAAAAGCCCATCACCATCATTATGGGCAACCCGCCGTATTCGGTGGGGCAGAAGTCTGCCAACGACAACGCGCAGAACCAAGGCTACCCCATTTTGGATAACAAGATAGCAGAGACTTATGCCAAAGAAAGCGTTGCCTCTTCAGTAAAAGCACTTTACGACAGCTACATAAAGGCCTTCAGATGGGCTTCAGACCGCCTAAATTCAAACGGGGGGGGTGATAGGCTTTGTTACAAACGGCGGCTGGCTCGACGGCAACGGGCAAGACGGTATGCGCAAATGCTTGGAACGGGAGTTCTCTGCGATTTATGTGTTTAACCTCAGAGGAGACCAGCGCACCAAGGGGGAATTGTCAAAAAGGGAAGGTGGTAAGATTTTTGATTCCGGTTCTCGCACGCCCATTGCCATTACCATTTTGGTGAAGAAACCGAAGGGCGAGGACACGGAAAAGGCACGCATATATTACCGCGACATTGGTGATTACTTGCTGCGTGAGGACAAGTTGAAAATCATCCGCGAGATGAAGAGCATCGGCAACTTGGACATGAACTGGGTGCAGTTGACCCCGAACCAGTATGGTGATTGGCTGAACCATCGCAATGAAATGTTCAAGGACTTCACACCGATTGAGCCAGAAAAGAAATTTGAAAAGGGGCAAAAGGCTTTCTTTGAAACTTTCTCATTGGGGGTAGCTACGGGGCGTGATGGGTGGTGTTACAATAGTTCTTTGCAGGTTGTCAAGAGTAAAGCCAAAGAGCAGATTGATTTCTACAATGAGACTCTCAGAAAGTTGAAAAACAAAGAGATAGAGGGTGTGGAATACAACACGGGTAAGATTAGTTGGACGCGTGCCGTATTGTCGGATGTAAAAAAAGGAAAGGTTTATGACATTACTGATTGTGAATATCGAGAGGCCATTTATAGACCTTTCTTCAAACAGCATCTTTTGTACTATAAGCCTCTGAATGAAATGACGTATCAAATCCCCAAGCTTTTTCCAACTCCAGCCCACAAGAATTTGGTGATTTGCGTGTCGGGCGTGGGGGTAAAAAAGAATTTTTCCTGTATCATCACAGATTTTTTGCCAGACTTGGAATTGATAGGTAAAAGTCAATGCTTCCCCCTCTATTGGTACGAAGAGCGCGCCCCGCAAATGAGAGACTTGTTCAGTCAGGATGAGGCGGCGACCAACGCCGAAGACCGCTATATCCGTCACGATGGCATCACCGACTGGATATACGATTGCGCCTGCAAGCAGTATGGGTTCGACACGTCGAAGAAGGACGTTTTCTATTACGTCTACGGGCTGCTCCATTCGCCTGAATACCGCGAGACTTTTGCCGCTGACCTGAAGAAGATGAAGCCGCGCCTGCCGATGGTGGACAGTAGGGAGGAGTTTTTGGCGTTCAGCAGGGCGGGGCGCGATTTGGCAGAACTGCACCTGAACTATGAAAGCGTGGAAGAATATAAAGGTTGCGTGGTGGACTGCGCCCCCTTCACGACGAGGGGCGAACGCGTGAACTACCGCGTGGTGAAAATGCGCTTCGGCAAAACGGCGGACAAGGAAAAGGACAAGAGCGTCATCCGCTACAACGACGGCATCACCATTTCGGAAATTCCAGCCGACGCCTACAGGTATGTGGTCAATGGTCAGTCGGCAATAGAATGGGTGATGGAACGCTACGCCGTGAAGACCGACGACAAGAGCGGCATCACCAACGACCCGAACGACTGGGCGCGCGAGCATGGCGACGAGCAGTATATCCTGAAACTCCTGCGCCGCGTGATTAACGTTTCGGTGAAGACCATGAAGATTGTGGACGCGCTGCCCAAACTAAAGTTCTGACGGCAGAAATAAAAAAGCGCGTCAACCCAATTCGGGCATCGGGTTGGGGTGAATGTCTGCAAATGAAGGGAAAGTTACGCCCCTCATCGTGGGATTTCGGAAAAACTTCTTAACTTTGTGCGCTGACAGCACGCAGGTTTGCGCGTGCGTTCCGACAAGTTGCACAGTGAATGACACATTAAATATATTGCGCCGGACTTTTTCGCGGGCTTTGCTGCATCCTGAAAGGGGTGGGGCGGGGAAGGCGTGTGTGGCGCTCGCGCGGCTGACGGCTGTGCTGGTCGTGGTGCTCGCGACGGCGGGCTTGCAGGTGGCTCGGGCGCAGCAGGACCCGGCGTTCTTGCGCTACTGGGCGCTGGGGACGCAGTTTAACCCCGCGGCGGTGGGGCTTAACCCGCAACTGACGGTGAACGCCGTGTACCAGTCGCACGCCTCGGGCTTTGAGGATGCGGGCGGCACGATGTTTGCAGGGGCGGACATGGCGTTCCGTCTCGGAAAGACGCGCCACGGCGTGGGACTGCTTTTCGAGCAGGACGAAATTGGTCTGTTTTCGACACAACGCTTCAGCGTGCAGTATGCCTATCAGTTCAAACTCTTCGGCGGCGTGTTGAGCGTGGGCGCGGAACTGGACATGCTGAGCGAGAAGGTGGACGGCGCGAATGCTGACCTAGAGGACTCGAGTGACCCGGCGTTCCCGACGTCGGAGGTGACGGGCTCGAAGTTTGACGCCTCGGCGGGTTTGTGGTATGCGCGGGGACCGTGGTATGCGGCTTTCTCGGCGCTGCACGTGACGGCGCCGACGATTTTGCTGGGCGAGACGAACGAGATGGATGTTAAAACTCTGTATAATTTTACAGCTGGATACAATATTCGCACGCGCAATCCGTTATTTACCATAGTTCCGTCGACTATGCTCCGCTACGACGGGACTGACCTGAGGGCGGACGTGACGGCTCGTCTCGTCTATGCCCGCGAAAACAAACGGATGTATGGCGGTTTGAACTACAGTCCGCAACACAGCGTGGGGCTCTTCGTGGGAGGTATGTTCCACGGCATCGACATCAGCTACTCTTATGAGGCTTTCACTGAGGGCATCGGTATGCTGAACGGGCAGCACGAGGTGATGATTGTTTACCGCCTCGACCTGAATCTGGACAAGCGGGGGAAGAACTTGCACCGCAGCGTGCGTTTCCTCTGACGGGCTTCGGGAGGTTGGGGCGGCTTGATGTCCCCCTCTGCGCCGACGGCTGGCGGACGGGAGTGGGATTTTTCCTGACGACTGGTTGCTGACAACAAAAGAAGATATTCACCCAACGAACACGTAACAACTGCTCTCTGCTTTGAGAACGAGTAAGTACACATATTATATATTATATATGAGACATTCAAGCCATGACAATAAAGACGCTGTGAGGTCCTTCGGCGGACTGGTGGGCGTCGTTTTGAGCTTTGCTTCCGCGCTTTTGCTGACGGCCTGTATGGGCACCGGACGCGCCATGATGAATGGCGGCGAGGTGACCGGCTCGCGCTCGGCGGTATTCAACGAGCCGACGCCTTTCGGCATGGTGGAAATCAAACGCGGCTACCTCAAGGCCGGCCTCACGGAGAACGACTCGCTGTGGGGCGTGTTTACGCCGACGAAGGACATCTCGGTGGATGGCTTTTGGATGGACCAGACGGAGGTGACGAACTCGATGTACAGACAGTTTGTGGAGTGGGTGCGCGACAGCATCATCCGCGAACGGCTTGCCGACCCGATGTATGGTGGCGACGAGACGTACAAGATTGAGACGGACCGCTACGGCGAACCGGTGACGCCCCACCTGAACTGGTCGAAACCTATCCCCTGGCGCAAGCCGACGGAGGACCAGGAGCGCGCCATCCAGAGCGTGTATGTGCGCCACCCGATTGACGGCACGGTGATGCTCGACACGAAGCAGCTCATCTACCGCTACGAAATCTTCGACTACGAGAAGGCGGCGCTGCGCAAGTATCGCCTCGACGCGAAGGAGCGCAACCTCAACACGGACTATGAGGTGAACCCGGACGAGGTGGTGATGATTTCGAAGGACACTGCCTATCTGGACGAGAACGGCGAAATTGTGCGCCAGACGATTGAGCGCCCGCTGTCGTCGCTCTACGACTTTCTGAATACTTATATGGTGCAGGTTTACCCGGACACGACGTGCTGGGTGAACGACTTCCCCAACGCGAACAACGAACCGTACATGAAGCTCTACTTCTCGTCGCCGACGTACAACGACTACCCGGTGGTGGGCGTGACGTGGGAGCAGGCTGAGGCTTTCTGTGCCTGGCGCACGGCTTACCTGCTGCGCGGCCTTGGTCCCGAGGCGCGCTACATCCAGCGCTACCGCCTGCCGACGGAGATTGAATGGGAGTATGCGGCGCGCGGCAAGGAGGGCAATCCCTATCCCTGGCAGGGCGAGGACATGAAGAACGAGAAGGGCTGCTTCTTCGCGAACTTCAAGCCCGACAAGGGTAACTATACGGACGACGGCAACCTCATCACCTCGAAGGCGGGCATCTATGGCGCCAACTCGAACGGCCTGTACGACATGGCGGGCAACGTGGCGGAATGGACAAGCACGGTCTACACCGAATCGGGTGTGGAGGCTATGGCGGACTTGAACCCGCAGTTGAGCTACAACGCGGCGAAGGAGGACCCCTATCTGCTGAAGCGCAAGAGCGTGCGCGGAGGTTCGTGGAAAGACCCGCTCTCGTATATCCGCTCGGCATGGCGCACTTGGGAATACCAGAACCAGCCGCGCTCCTACGTGGGCTTCCGCTGCGTCCGCTCGAAGGCGGCTACCGTCAGCAGCAGTACGGACACGAAGAAGAAGAAACGCTGACGCGCGGCGCTCCGCCCCATTTCCCCTTCTGAAAAAGAACAAAAGCCTTTCTACAAAACAAACCTAATATGGCTATCAAGATAAATTTAGTAGTCCGCCTTCAGCACTGGATGGACAGTGTGCCGGGCCAGACTTTTCTGAACTACGCATACAGCTGGGGTGCCTCAATCGTTATCCTCGGCGCCCTCTTCAAACTGACCCACCTGCCGGGAGGCAACGTCATGCTCTTCATCGGTATGGGTACGGAGGTCGTGGTGTTCTTCCTTTCGGCGTTCGACCGACCGTTCGACAAGTCGGAGGAGGGCAAGGAACTGCCGCCCGACTATGAGACGGACGAGGAAATCGCCGCCCGCATGGGACTCGTGGACGACGAGGCGGAAAGCGACGAAGCGGAAGACGAAGACAGCGAGAACGAAGCCGTTCCCGCTGGTTCGCCCACCATCAATGTGCCGTTCGGCGTTCCCGCCGGCGCAGGCGTTGCTGCCAGTGCAGCCGCAGGCGGCGTAGCAGGCGGTGGCGTAGCAGGAGGCGGCGGTGTTGTTGGCGGCGGCGGTGGCGGTACGGTCATCATTGCCGGTGGCGGCGTTTCGTCAGGCGCTGCGCCCGCTGCAGGACCGAGTGCTTCGAGCAGCGACCCCGTCGAGGCCGCTCAGGCTGCCATCCAGGCTGCAACGCCCGCAGGCAGCGTGCCGTTCGACGAGGAAGCCAAGCGACTGGCAGCCATCATCCGCGCAGCAAACGACGAACTGCTCCGACGCGCACAGGCTGTGCTCTCGCCCGAAATGGAGGACGCGACGCAAACCTATATCCAGAAACTCCAGACGCTGGCGGAGACGTTTGCCAAGGTGGACGAGCAGAGCGCCAAGCTCACGAAGGACAGCGAGGAAATGGAGAACTTGAACCGCACGCTCACGGGTATCAACAAGGTCTACGAACTGCACCTCAAGAGCATCAGTCTGCAGGTGGGCACTATCGACCAAATCAACAGTCAGACCAATATCCTCGCCCAGCAAATCGAGGAACTCAACGGCGTTTACGGCCGCATGATTCAGGCGCTCACAGTCAATATGCGCGGCACGCAGTCGGCTGCAACGCCCACAGCAACGCCCGCCGCAGGCACGCCTTCAAACAACGCCTGAGACTGGGGCGCACGGAGGAGGCCTCGCGTTCTGCAGAGTGACAGCCGCCCGACGCGCCACGGCGCTTGACCCACACACATTTTCATTCCGACAATGACAGTAAAGAAAAGACCGGTTTCTCCACGCCAGAAGATGATCAACCTTATGTATATCGTCTTGCTGGCCATGTTGGCCCTCAATGTGTCGAACGAAGTCCTCAAGGGCTTCGACCTCGTGGGGGACAGCCTGAACCGCACCACCATGAACGCGGTGAAGGAGAACGAAGCCATCTATAAGGACCTGAGCGAACAGCTCAAGAGCAACCCCACGAAGGTGAAGCCCTGGTATGACAAGGCCATGGCGGTGAAGCGGATGTCCGATTCGCTCTACAACTACACCGAGGAGTTGCGCTGGAGCATTGCCCGCGAAACTGACGGCAAGGACGGCAACCCCGCCGCGCTTCAGAACAAGGAAGACCTCGACGCTGCCGGCCGCATCATGCTGGCACCAGTGAGTGCGCGCGGCAAGGTGCTCTTCAACAGCATCAATGCCTATCGCGACAGCATTCTGCAACTCATTACCGACCCGCGCCGCAGTGCCATCATCGCCTCGAACCTGAGTACGGAAGTGCCGCAGACGTCGGCAGCCGATGCCGGCAAGTCTTGGCCCGAATATATGTTTGAGTCCATGCCTTCCATCGCTGCCATCACGATGCTCACCAAGCTGCAGAGCGACGTGCGTTCGGCAGAGCGCGAGGTGCTGCATGAATTGGTCTCGAACATCGACGTGAAGGACATCCGCGTCAACGAACTCAACGCCTACGTCCTGCCTGAAGCCACAACCCTCTTCCCGGGCGAGACCTTCCGCTCGCATATCTTCATGGCAGCAGTCGACACGACGCAACGCCCCGAAATCTACATCAATGGTCGCCGCGTGGCGGAGGACGGTTCCTACAGTTTCACGGTGGGCAGTCCGGGCGAATACTCCTTCTCCGGCTATCTGCTCATGCCTAACGCCGCCGGCGAGACCATCCGCCGCGAGTTTGTCCAGAAATACAACGTCATCGCCCCGCCCACAGGCGCCACGGTGGCAGCCGACCTGATGAACGTGCTCTACGCGGGCTACAACAACCCCATCAGCGTGTCCGCCTCTGGCATTGCGTCCGACAAGATAAGCCTCTCCATGTCCGGCGGCACACTCACGTCGCAGGGCAACGGCAAATACCTCGCCCGTCCCACGCAGGTGGGCACCGACGCTACCTTCACTGTGACGGGCGTCGTCAAGGGCAAGACCCAGACCATGGGCGTCTACACCTTCAAGGTGCGCAAGCTGCCCGACCCGACCGCCTACATCGCCCTCGGCACCGACCGCTTCAAGGGCGGCAAGATGACGAAGGCCACCGCCATCGGTCTGCAGGAAGTGAGCGCCGCCATCGACGACGGTTTGCTCGACATCCCCTTCCGCGTGCTGAGTTTCGAGGCCGTCTTCTACGACCGCATGGGCAACGCCCGTCCCGAAGTGTCCAACGGCGCCAAGTTTACCGAAGCACAGCGTGAACTCATCCGCTCGCTGCGCCGCAACCAGCGCTTCTACATCTCGCGAGTTCAAGTCATCGGCCCGGACGGCGTGGAACGCACGCTCCCGCAGCCTGTCGAAATCATCATCAACTAAGAGCCGCCGGCGGCGGGGTGCAAGCGTTTCCCCTCCCCGTCCTCCCCTCGAAAATCCAACAGCAATGAAACATTTCATATTGTTTATCCTTTGCCTGACGACGGCCACGGCTGTGGCACAACCGCCAGCACGCCGAAATGCCGAAGCACAAGCCGCGGCACAGAGCAAGACGACGACCACGCAGGGGTCCGCCTACCGCGATTTCCCCACCGCGCCCTCCATGCCCGACGACGCGGCGTGGCGACGCGACATCTACCTCTCGCTCGACCTCACCAAGGATGCCAACGCTGTGCTGTACTACCCCACAACGCCCACCGACGGCCGCGAAAACCTCTTCACCTACCTCTTCAAGCTCCTCCTGCGCGGCGAGCTCAAGGCCTACGACTATAAGCTCGACGGCAACGAAGACTTCTCGGAGAGCAACCGCGTGAAGGTGACCGACCTCATGGACCGCTACCACATTTTCTACGAGACGAAAGGCGAGAAGGTGCGCGTCAGCGACTCCGACATACCGTCCGAAGAGGTGAAGCTCTATTACATCAAGGTGAGCCGCTACTACGACCAGCACACGTCGCAGTTCCGCACCTCCGTGTCCGCCATCTGCCCTGTGCTGAAGCGCGGCGATGACGACTTCGGCGGCACGGACGCCCAGTACCCCATGTTCTGGGTGAAATACAGCGACATTGCCCCGCGCCTGAGCAAGCTCCAGCTCATGAGCAGCAACCTCAACAACGCCGCCATGATGTCCGCCGACGACTTCTTCATGTCCGCCTCCTATGAGGGCGACATCTACAAGACCACCAACCTGCAGGACCGCATCCTCGCCAACTACTGCGAGACCGACTCCGCCCTCGTGAAGGAGCAGAAGCGCATCAACAAGGAGATGAACGACTTCCAGGACCGCGTTTGGGGACGCGACTCCGTAGCGATGGCTAAGGCTGCCGCCGAAAAGGCTTTGGCAGACAGCATTGCCGCCACAGAGAAGTCGAGCAAGCGCAGTGCGCGCCGCACCACGACAAGCCGCCGCTCCTCGGCTTCAGTATCGTCGTCCTCCTCTTCCAGCTCATCCAAGGAGAGCAGTTCTTCCTCCTCCCGCTCCTCGCGCAGCGCCACGATCAGCGTACGCCGCCAGAGACACTAAGAAATACCCCATTGACAAAACCCTGCGAGCCGCCGCTCGTGGGGTTTTGTGTTTAATACAACCCCAATTTCTAACCCCATTTTTCTTTATCTATGAAAAAACATTTGCCCTTGCTGGCAGTGCTGATGCTCGCCTTCTCGCTCAGCGCCTCGGCGCGCGAAAAAGAATGGGTGAATCCCTGTGCCAACTACAAATTGTCCGACTTCCTCACCGTTGAGCGCGTCGTGTTTGCCGACACCGCCACCACGTTGTTTTTCCATTGCAGTTTCATTCCCCACTATTGGATAAGCGCTTCGCCCGACGGCTTCTTGCGTGCTGGGGAAAAGACGTATCCCGTCCGCTCGGCGCAGGGCATTAAGTTGGGCGAACGCTTCTACTTGCCCGATTCCGGCGAAGCTGACTTCAGCCTTTCCTTCAGTCCGTTGCCCGACAGCGACCAGCCCTTCGACTATATCTTCGAGTCCAGCCCCGACACGTGGGCGATTCCCTTCATCCGCCCGCAGGGCTACATCCCCTCCGGGCTTACCGACACGCACTGGCGCGACCGGCAGACGGGCGAGTGGCTCATCAGTTTTGCCGAGGGTCGCGTCGTCTTCGACGGGAAAATTTGGCAGGCCGTGCCAGCCGAAGCCAAGAAAGACACCTACGTTTTCACCCTCCAGCGCGAAGGCGGGGAGACCCACCGCGTGAAAGTCGGACGTGCCAAGAAGGGTGTGCGCTCCATCATCATCGACGACCGCGAAGCCGTGGCGTGCCAGGTCATCAGCTCGTCCGAAATGGGCGACTACCCCGTGCCCGACGAGACCACCCAGTGGCAGAAGTACGCCTTCGCCAGCGTGGACACCGCCTACCTCAGCGGTTGGATGAAGGACGCCGGCAAGGCGCGCCGCGAAGAGAACGGCATGGTGCGGCTCTATTTTGAAGACATCTTTGCCGTCAAGCAGCAGTCCGTGGCTGTGCCCGTCGACTCGCTGGGCCGCTTTGAAGTGAAACTGCCATTGATGGGCGCCACGTCCATGTTCCTCACGTTCGGCAGCGCGTCCTTCCCCCTTGCGCTTGAGCCCGGTGGTCACTACTTCCTGCTCTGCGACTACACGACCGGCCACAACCTCGTGATGGGAGAGGACGCCCGGGTGCAGAACGAAATGTTGGCGCACCGCAAATTGTACCGTTCAAAATTGTCACCCCTCCACGCGCTGAAAGAAAGCGACCACCAAATCACCGCCGAAGGCTATCTTGACCACATCCTGCCGGCATACGCCGCGGCGCAGGAGGAAATAGGGCAGTACTTCAAGGCGCACCCCAGCCTCTCCGCCCGTTTCCGCGAGTACGTCCCCAACAGCCTGCGCGCCGAAGTGGGGCGTGACCTCGGGCAGGCCAACTACTACGCCGACATGATGGCGTGTCCGCGCTACCGCCAGTTTGTAGAGGACAGCTGTCTCGCACGTCTGCCCCGTCCGCTGACGCTTTATACGGATATGTTCCGAATGGGAAAAGACCATCTCAATTTCATAGAAGGGCGCGGCACAGAAAAAATCTATATCTCGGGCGACTATGTGGACGCTGCAAAACTCCTGACCCGTGAAGGCAAACTGAAAGCCACCGCCGAAGAACTGGACGCCCTGCAAAACTACAATGTCGCATTGACAACCTGCATCCTTGCGCTGAACAGAGAGCCTGAGGCGAAGCGCGATTCCATTCTCCGCGCGTTCAACGCTTCGCCCGTCAGCGTGAATTTCAAGAACCTCATCAGCCGCGTCGACACCGCCACGCTCGACGAAGCCTCCGCGCGCGCCGCCGTGGAGCTCCCGCTGATGAACCTCCGCGCGTTCGGCTGCGACAGCGGATTTTGCGACATCACCGCCGCGCAGATTCTCCTGTCCAAGCTCGACAACGCACAGGAACCGTTGCCCCCTACGCTCGAGGCGTATGCCCGCCACGAAATCGGCAATCCCGTGGTGCGCGAGCGCGTACTGGCGCAAAATCAGAAGTACATCGACCTGACAAAAGGCAACTACGACGAAATCAAGAAGAGCCTGAAAACCATTGAGTTCGCCTCAGACGTGAACTGCGGCAGAGAGATGCTGGCAGAGATTTTGCGCCCGCTGCGAGGCCAGATGGTACTCCTCGACTTTTGGGGCACATGGTGCGGACCTTGCAAAGCCGCCCTCAAGCAGAGCCAGAAACAGTTCGCCAGTCTCGCCGACTACGACGTTGCCTTCGTCTACCTCGCCAACAACTCCACTGACGAGGCGTGGAAAAACGTCATCAAACTCTACAACGTCGTCGGCGAGAACGTCTACCACTACAATCTGCCCGCTGCCCAGCAGGAAGAAATAGAAACTGCGCTCGGCATAACCGCCTTCCCCTCCAACCGCCTCTTCGACCGTGAGGGCAACCTCGTAGACCTGAATGTCGACGCCCGCAATCTGGAGGAACTGAAAACCATACTCGACAAAGTCAGCGCGCGCCGCCAGAAAAATTGAGCGCTTTCCAAGACTGAAAAAATAGTCCTGAGCAATCAAAAAATAGTCCTGAGCTTTTTACCCAAAAGCTCAGGACTAATTTAAATTAGCCCTGGACTTTTTTTGTGGCCGCTCTAGTGTAGTTTTAAAAGGCTCTGGTTCAATGGGTTTGAAATTGAACCTCAATCCAAATTCAGCGCGATGCCGCTCTTAGAAATCTTCTCGCCGAAGGAGAGGTCGCCCGCGTCGCCCAGACCCGGCACGATGTAGGCCAGTTCGTTGAGCGAAGGGTCGATGCCCGCCAGCCAGAGCGTCACGTCGTCGTCGGGGAAGAGTTGTTGGAGGTGGGCAATGCCCTCTTCGGCGGCAATGACGCAGCAGATGTGGAGCGTCTTGGGGCGGCCCATCTGGAGGAACGTCCTGTACGCCAGTTCCAGGCTGCCGCCCGTGGCGAGCATGGGGTCAACGAGCAGGAACGTGCTGCCGTTGATGTCCGGCGCCGCCATATATTCAAGGTGTATCTTCAGTTCGTCCTTCTTGCCCTCGTCGCGGTACGCCGCCACGAAAGCCGCGTCCGCCTGGTCGAAGACGTCGAGGAAGCCTTGGTGGAACGCCAAGCCCGCGCGCAGCACCGTGCCCACCACGATGCGGTCGTCGTAGGTGGGCACCTCCTTCACGCCCAGTGGCGTCTGCACCGACTTCACCGAGTAGGAGAGCGTGCGGCTCAGTTCGTAGGCCATGGCGTGGCCGATGCGCTGCATGTTGCCCCTGAAGAGGGCGCGGTTTTGCTGGTAGTTCACGTCGCGCAGTTGCGCCATGAAGCAGTTGACCACCGAGGGTGCTGCTTCCAAGTTTACAATCTTCATTTGCCGATGAGTGATTTTGATGTCGTTCTAACTGAAGGCAAAAGTACAACTTTTCGGCCACTTCCGGCGCAAACTCGCGCGCAGATTTGCAGACGTGTCCCGTCAGCCCCCGCCGTCGTCCTCGCGGAGAGGTGGCAGAAGGTGGCAGGACGGGCTTGCCGCGCAGAAGGTGTTGCCCCCAATCACTTATCTATTTGTCATTTACGCTTTGCAATTCGGTCTGACACGGGGTCTGAGAATTGAAAAATCAGTTAAGAATTTAACTATCGGGGGAACAAAAAAAGGGAAAATATTTTGGTGCGAAATCTTTTTCGTAAATTTGCTACCGCCAAGCGAGGAATTTGGAGCGGCGCTTTCGCGCAGAATCCCTGCCACGGACCGCACAGCGGACGGACGGAAAATGCGGCGGCTCGCTCCCCGACGCCAACAGACTGAACGCCACAGCATGCGGCGGGCTTCTCGCTGCGCCTGAACGACAAAATACAATTAACGATTTAATAAACAAACAATTATGGCAACATTAGATTTAAGCAAGTACGGTATTACCGGCGTGACTGAGATTGTGCACAATCCCTCTTTCGAGACCCTCTTCGCTGAGGAGACTAAGGAAGGCCTCGTGGGCTTCGAGAAAGGCCAGGAGACTGAACTGGGCGCTGTCAACGTCATGACGGGTATCTACACCGGACGTTCCCCCAAGGATAAATTCATCGTCATGGACGAGAACTCCAAGGACACCGTATGGTGGACGAGCGAGGGGTATAAGAACGACAACAAGCCTGCTTCGCAGGAGGCTTGGGCTGCCGTGAAGGAACTCGCCAAGAAGGAGCTCTCTAACAAGCGCCTCTTCGTAGTTGACGGTTTCTGCGGTGCCAACAAGGAAACCCGCATGGCTGTCCGCTTCATCATGGAAGTGGCATGGCAGGCTCACTTCGTGACCAACATGTTCATCCGCCCCACGGCTGAGGAACTCGCCAGCTTCGAACCCGACTTCATCGTCTACAACGCTTCTAAGGCTAAGGTTGAAAACTACAAGGAACTGGGCCTGAACTCTGAGACCGCCGTTGTCTTCAACATCACCAGCCGCGAACAGGTCATCATCAACACTTGGTACGGTGGCGAAATGAAGAAGGGTATGTTCTCTATGATGAACTACTACAACCCGCTCCGCGGCATCGCTTCCATGCACTGCTCTGCCAACACCAACATGGACGAGACCAGCACCGCCATCTTCTTCGGCCTCTCCGGTACGGGTAAGACCACCCTTTCTACCGACCCGAAGCGTAAGCTCATCGGCGACGACGAGCACGGATGGGACGACGAGGGCGTCTTCAACTACGAAGGCGGCTGCTACGCCAAGGTTATCAACCTCGACAAGGAAAGCGAGCCCGATATCTACGGTGCCATCAAGCGCAACGCCCTGCTCGAGAACGTTACGGTTGACGCCAACGGCAAGATTGACTTCGCCGACAAGAGCGTGACCGAGAACACCCGCGTAAGCTACCCCATCGACCACATCCAGAACATCGTGAAGCCCATCAGCAAGGGTCCGGCTGCCAAGCAGGTCATCTTCCTCTCCGCTGACGCCTTCGGCGTTCTGCCTCCCGTTTCTATCCTCAGCTCTGAGCAGGCTCAGTACTACTTCCTCTCTGGCTTCACCGCCAAGCTGGCTGGTACGGAGCGCGGCATCACCGAGCCCACGCCGACCTTCTCTGCATGCTTCGGTCAGGCCTTCCTTGAACTGCACCCGACGAAGTACGCTCAGGAACTCGTGAAGAAGATGGAAGCCAACGGTGCCAAGGCATACCTCGTAAACACGGGTTGGAACGGTACCGGCAAGCGTATCTCCATCCGCGACACGCGCGGTATCATCGACGCCATCCTCGACGGCTCCATTGATGCTGCTCCTACGAAGACCATTCCTTTCTTCAACTTCGTAGTGCCCACGTCTCTCCCCGGTGTTGACCCCAACATCCTCGATCCTCGCGACACCTACGCTGAGGCTGCCGCATGGGAAGAGAAGGCTAAGGACCTCGCCGGCCGCTTCATCAAGAACTTCGTGAAGTATCAGGGCAACGAGGCTGGTAAGGCGCTCGTAGCTGCTGGTCCTCAGCTCTAATCTTTCGCTGAACAGCCCGACTGGCTCACTGCCGCTGGGTAGGCAATAAACACCAAAGAGGTGCAGTCCGCAAATGCGGGACTGCACCTCTTTTCGTTGGCTGCTGCCTGTGACTGGGACAGGCGCAAAAAACAGGCTGCCTCCGTGCTGGAGACAGCCTGTTTCGTATTTTCGCGTTTGCCATTCCTGCCGCTTGCTGCGGCGGGCGTGGCGGGCGGTGCTTTAGAGGATGCCCTGAGCCATCATGGCGCTTGCCACCTTCATGAAGCCGGCAACGTTGGCGCCCTGGACGTAGTTGATGCTGCCGTCGGGACGCTGGCCGTACTTCACGCACTGGGCGTGGATGTCCTCCATGATGCGGTGCAGGCGCTGGTCAACTTCTTCGGCCGACCAGGAGAGGTGCTGGGCGTTCTGGGTCATTTCGAGACCGGAAACCGACACGCCACCGGCGTTGGCAGCCTTGCCCGGCGCATAGAGGATGCCTGCCTCGAGGAAGGCGTCGACGGCTTCGGGCGTGGAGGGCATGTTGGCACCTTCCGAAACGGCAATCACGCCGTTGGCAAGGAGCTTGCGTGCGTCGTCGCCGTCAATTTCGTTCTGCGTGGCAGAAGGCATGGCGATGTCGCACTTTTCGCCCCAGGGGCGTGCGCCAGCCACGTACTTGACGCCGGGATACTGCTCGGCGTATTCGTAGATGCGGCCGCGGTAGAGGTTCTTGAGCTCCATGATGTAGTCGAGCTTCTCGCGGGTGATGCCCTCGGGGTCATAGATGTAGCCGTCGGAGTCGGACATCGTGATGGGCACAGCGCCGAGCTGGATGAGCTTTTCGGCGGTGTATTGTGCCACGTTGCCCGAGCCGGAGATGGCTACGCGCTTGCCGGCGAGTTCGATGTTGCGCGTCTTGAGCATTTCCTGGAGGAAGTAGACGTTGCCGTAGCCGGTAGCTTCGGGACGGATGAGCGAACCGCCGAAGGCGAGGCCCTTGCCGGTGAGCGTACCCGTGTTTTCGCGGGCGAGCTTCTTGTACATACCATACATGAAGCCGACTTCGCGACCGCCTACGCCGATGTCACCAGCGGGCACGTCGGTGTCGGGACCGATGTTGCGCCAGAGTTCGGTCATGAAGGCCTGGCAGAAACGCATGACTTCGGCGTTCGACTTGCCGCGCGGCGAGAAGTCGGAACCGCCCTTGGCGCCACCCATGGGGAGCGTGGTGAGCGAGTTCTTGAACGTCTGCTCGAAGGCGAGGAACTTGAGGATGCCGAGGTTCACAGAGCTGTGGAAACGGATACCGCCCTTGTACGGGCCGATGGCGTTGGAGTGCTGCACGCGGTAGCCCATGTTGGTCTGCACGCGGCCCTTGTCGTCCACCCACGTCACGCGGAAGGAAAGGATGCGCTCGGGAATGCAGAGGCGTTCGATGAGGTTGGCTGCCTCAAATTCGGGGTGCTTGTTGTACTCTTCTTCAATGGTGCCGAGAACTTCGCTCACCGCCTGGATGTATTCCGGCTCACCCGGAAAACGGCGCTTGAGGGTCTCGATGACTTCTGTAGCTTTCATTGATTTTTGTAAATTAGGCGTTATTATATAAATGAATTTGCTTAGGTCAGGCTGCGACCCGCTGGTCGCAAAACGGGGCAAAGATAATATTTTTTCTCAAAACAATAACCAGTATGGCACGATTATTGTGGGTTGTAGGAGTAAACAGCCGGGGCGCGGGCTTGCTTGTTCCCGCAGGTTGCAGTAAATTTGCACCCGAAACTGGACTTACAACACAAACACAAAATGGCTGCCACGAAAGAACTGACCCAGGGCGCGCCGTTGCCCCTCATTTTCAAATTCACGTTGCCGCTGTTGCTGGGCAATATGCTGCAGCAGACCTATTCGCTCGTCGACGCCGCCATCGTGGGGCGTTTTCTCGGCATCAATGCGCTGGCATCGGTGGGCGCAAGCACGTCGGTGGTGTTTCTCATCCTCGGTTTCTGCAATGGTTGCTGCGGCGGATTCGGCATCCCCATCGCACAGAAGTTTGGCGCGCGCGACTACTCCGCCATGCGGCAATACGTGAGCGTGAGCCTCAAGCTGTCGGGCGTGATGTCGGTGGTGCTCGCCGTCGTGACGAGCCTGCTCTGCGGCTTCATTCTCCACGCCATGCGCACCCCCGACGCCATCTTCGACGGCGCCTATGCCTATCTGCTTGTCACGTTCATAGGCATCCCCTTCACGTTTTTCTACAACCTCCTCTCGTGCATCATCCGCGCTCTGGGCGACAGCAAGACCCCTTTCTGGTTCCTGCTTCTCTCCACCGTCCTCAATATTTTGCTCGACCTCTTCTGCATCCTCGTGCTGGACTGGGGTGTGGCTGGCGCCGCCATTGCCACGGTCGTGTCGCAAGGCGTTTCCGCCCTGTTGTGCTACGCCTATATGCGCCGCCATTTCGATATTCTCCGTTCCACCTCCGCCGAGCGCCGTTACAGCGGTCGCGTGGCGCGCAGTCTGCTGAGCGTGGGCCTGCCAATGGGCTTGCAGTTCTCCATCACCGCCATCGGCAGCATCATGCTTCAGAGCGCCAACAACGCCCTCGGCACCGCTTGCGTGGCAGCCTTCACCGCTGCCATGCGCATCAAGATGTTCTGCATGTGTCCCCTCGAGAGCCTCGGCATAGCCATGGCGACCTACGCCGGTCAGAACTATGGCGCGGGGTTGCCGCGCCGCGTCCTTTCGGGCGTGAAGGCCAGCGGCGTGATGATGTTGGTCTACTGCGCCTTCATGGCGCTGCTGCTCTGGACGAGTGCCGACGTCTTCGCCCTCCTCTTCGTGTCGCCCGACGAGACAGAAATTCTGGCGGACACCGTACTCTTCCTCCACATTTCCGTATCGTTCTTCCCCATCCTCGGTCTGCTCTGCATTCTGCGCTATACCATTCAGGGCGTGGGCTATACCAACCTCGCCATGCTCTCGGGCGTGAGCGAAATGGTGGCGCGCGTCGCCGTGAGCCTTTGGGCAGTGCCCGCCTGGGGCTATCTGGCAGTGTGCTGCGGCGATGCCACGGCGTGGTGGGCAGCCGACTTCTTCCTCGTCCCCGCCTTCATCTACGTCTATCGCCAGCTCCATAAGCGCCTGGCGGGAGCGCAGGGACTTTCGTCAGAGCGATGAAGAGGCGGATGGGCTTTTGAAAATTATATCCCAGAAAATTCAAATTTTCGCTCGCCGTAGGTCATAAGAGCGGGGGCTGCATCAAACTCGTGTGTTGATGCAGCCCCCGTTAAATTTGTAGTGCAAATATGTTTGCTGGTCGCCCTTATTTGTTGAGTTTCCAGGTGGCGCCGTCCTTAGTGTCTTTTACCTCGAATCCGAGTTCGGCAAGGCGGTCGCGGATTTGGTCGCTCGTTGCCCAATCCTTGGCGGCTTTGGCTTTGGCGCGGATTTCGAGAAGGAGGTCGATGGCTTCGCCGAAGCTCTTTTCGCGCTCGGCGTTGCCGCCGTCTTCCTCGCGCAGACCGAGGATGTCGAAGGTGAACTTGCGCATCACGTCGCGCAGGGCGCTGAGGCCGTCGGGCGTGATGGTCTGCTTCTTGTCGGCCAACTGGTTGACGGTGCGGCAGGCGTCGAAGAGGTGGCTGATGACGATGGGCGAGTTGAGGTCGTCGTCGAGCGCGGCGTAGCACTTCTGGTCGAGGTCGGCGGCATAGTCGGCCTTGACGGCGCCGTCGGCGGCGGGGGCGATGCGCTCGAGCTGGGCGATGGCGTCCATCAGTCGGTCGAGCCCCTTCTTGGAAGCGAGGAGCGCTTCGTTGGAAAAGTCGACCGTGGAGCGGTAGTGGGCCTGGAGGATGAAGAAGCGGATGGTCATGGGCGTATAGGCCTGCTCGAGCAGTTCGTGGCTGCCGGTGAAGAACTGGTCGAGGGTGATGAAGTTGTTGTAGCTCTTGCCCATCTTCTTGCCGTTGATGGTAATCATGTTGTTGTGCATCCAGTACTTCACCATCTGGTCGCCCTGCGAGGCTACGGCTTGCGCGATTTCGCATTCGTGGTGGGGGAATACGAGGTCCATGCCGCCGCCGTGGATGTCGAAGTGTGCGCCGAGGTACTTGCGCCCCATGGCGGTACATTCGCAATGCCAGCCGGGGAAGCCTTCGCTCCAGGGCGAGGGCCAGCGCATGATGTGTTCGGGCTGCGCTTTCTTCCAGAGGGCGAAGTCGACCTGGTGGCGCTTTTCGCCCACGCCGTCGAGCTCGCGGCTGGCGTCGTGGACGTCCTCGAGGTTGCGTCCCGAGAGGATGCCGTAGTGGTGGGTCTTGTTGTACTTCTCGACGTCGAAGTAGACGGAGCCGTTCGACTCGTAGGCGAAGCCGTTGTCCATAATCTGGCGGACGAGCTCTTCCTGCTCGATGATGTGGCCCGTGGCATGGGGCTCTATGCTGGGCGGCAGCACGTTGAGCTTGTCCATCGCGGCGTTGAAGCGGTTGGTATAGTATTGCGCCACCTCCATGGGCTCGAGCTGTTCGAGGCGGGCCTTCTTTGCGATTTTGTCCTCGCCCTCGTCGGCGTCGTGCTCAAGGTGACCCACGTCGGTGATGTTGCGGACGTAGCGCACTTTGTAGCCGAGGTGCTTGAGGTAGCGGAAGACGAGGTCGAACGTGATGGCGGGGCGGGCGTGTCCCAGGTGGGCGTCGCCGTAGACCGTGGGGCCGCAGACGTACATGCCGACGTGGCCGGGGTTGATGGGGACGAACTCCTCTTTCTTGCGCGAGAGGGTATTGTAGATTTGCAGTTTGTGGTCCATAATCTTTTTGCCTTGTATGAAAATTCTGACCGCAAAGTTAGCGATTTTTGATGAGCAGACAAATATTCGCTATCTACAAGTTGCGCCGCCGCCCACTCCTTATTATATATAATTATATAGGAAGTGCCGGACGATATATCGGGGCAGTCAGGGGGCGGGTGGGGGATGTGTTGACCAAAATGTAAGGGAACGATATACAAGTTGTCCCTGAATGGAAAAATCACACGGATTCACTCAAATTTGATAGAGATGTCCACATAAAATTCGTGTGCATAGTCCATATATGCGCCAATAATT
>JAUNOO010000130.1 GCA_030531095.1 Bacteroidales bacterium | reverse complement strand
GGAGGGCAAGACGGCAAAATTAGTCCGCATGACTATTAGTTGCGGATTTTAGGATCTATAAAATAACGACTAATACAAAGACGAAAAACAGCGTCTCAATCTATTCCCGCCTCACGTACACCTCCACCCCCGTCCGCGGAGCGATAATCATCGAGGGGTGCGCCACGTTCACGCTGTGGATATGCGTCGCGTAGAGCGGTTTGCCGCGGAACACCAGGCCCAGGCGCATCGAGTCGCCGCGGGCAAGCAGGCTGTGGTGGCTCTCCATCACCTCGAAGCGGCCGTTGCCGCGGCACACCAGCGACAGGTGGCTGTCGGGCAACCAGCGCACGTCCAGGCGCTCGCCCCGCCCCATCTCGCTCCCCACCACCGCCTCCACCATGAGCGGTTGCTCGTTCAGCTCCCCGGCCATACGCGACAGCTGTTCGCAGAAATCGTCCCACGACGCATAGCCTGCGAAGTGCGCCAGAATCGACAGCGTCGAGCGGTGCGGAATCACCTCCTCCGAGAGGTAGCCCCAAAGGCGCTTCAGCGTCGTCGGACTGATAACCTCGCGCGTCTGGCCGTATATCTGTTCCGTCAGGAAACGGAAGTCCTTCGGCGTTTCGATGCGGCGGCAGACAGCCTCCTCAATAGAGGCGCGGAGCAGGTCGAGTTCTTTCAGTGGTTTGTCTTTCACTTCTTCAATTTTCTGCAAAGTAAAACAAAACATCCTCTGCAGAGAAGTCCTTTTTAGTCCATTACGGTCTCCGCGCCCCGAAGTCCCCCTCTGCGGCGGTCGAATCGGCAAAACAGCCCCACCATCCGCCCTTCTTTTTCGGGGGAAAAACGACTTTTCGCCACATGCCTGCGCCTCGGATTGCCCCCGTTTCGCCGAAAGTTGGTAAATTTGCAGAAACGCCTTGCGCGCACAAATCTTTTTCACGAATGGCAGACAACAGCAGCTTCTGGATTTCGGGCATCGTCCCCGCCGACGGATTGCCCCTCATGGCCGACGGCTTCACAGACCTTGTGGAGCTGCCCTCGCAGGGCTTCAATACCCTCACGCGCGCCACGCGCCAAGGCAAGCAGTTCCTCCTCAAGGGGCTCAAGCCCGCCTTCGCCACCTCTGTCCTCTACCAGCAGCTACTGCGCAAGGAGTTCGACATCCTCGTCTCGCTCAACCACGGCGGCATCGTCCAGGCGGTGGGGTGGGAAAACGTCCCCGACCTGGGCTGGTGCATCGTCGAAGAATACGTCGACGGCGTTACGCTCCGCGCCTTCCTCGACGCCAATCCCCCGCGCCAGGAACGCCGAAAGGTTGCCCACGAACTCATCGACGCCCTCCGCTACGTCCACACCAAGCAGGTTGTCCACCGCGACCTCAAGCCCACAAACATCCTCGTCACTGTCAACGGCCACAACGTCAAAATCATCGACTTCGGGCTCTCCGACACCGACGCCTGGACCATCCTCAAGCAGCCCGCCGGCACGCCAGACTACATTTCGCCCGAACAGCTACAGAGCGGCACGCCCGACTGCCGCAACGACATCTTCAGCCTCGGCGTCATCCTCCGCCAGCTCCACGCCGGTCGCGCCTACGACGCCGTCGCCCGCCGCTGCATGCGCCCCGCCGACTTGCGCTACCCCAACCTCTCCGCCCTCGCCGCCGACCTCGACGCCCGACTCAAGCGACGCCGCTTCCTCCGCACCGCTGCCGCCGTCCTCGTCCCCGTCGCCATCGCCGCCCTCGCCCTCAACGCTTACTACGGCGCGCGCGAGCAGTCGCTCGTCCAGATGCTCTCCGCCGAACGCTCCCGCCTCACCCAGCAGGGCGACAGCCTCCTCCAAGCACAAGCCGACCTCGCCGCACGTGCTGCCGACTCCACCGCCCGCGTTGCCGCCTCAGCCGCGTCTGCCGACGGTGCCGCCTCCTCCGCCGTCAACCACTGGATAGCCGAGGGGCAAAAGTCCGTCGACGCGCGCTACCTTCCCGTCGAAACCTACGCCGACACGCTCTCCAGCCCCGCCCACTACGACGCCGGTCGCCTCAACGCCCTCTTCCAGAGCGCCAACACCGTCGCCCCCGACTTCCGCCAGCAACTCGAAGCCGCCCTCTCGCCCGCCGAAGCCTCCATCGTGGTCAGCGCCCTCTACGCCTACATGTCCGAGAAGGGAAAGGTCGTCACCAGCAAGCTCAACCACCTGCTCAACTACGAATAACAAAAAAACGAGGCTGCACCGTCCCCAGTGCACCCCCGTTCCTATACCTATATATAATATATAGCACGAAAAAACTATTTCCCCGACTTCCGCCGGTTACATTCGCGGCAGAGCATCTGGCAGTTCTCCGCCACAGTGCGCCCGCCTGCGTGCCACGGCGTGATGTGGTCGGCTTCCATCTCGTCCAGCTCGAAGTGTTCGCCGCAGACAGCACAGACGCCAGCCTGCCGTTCGTACGCCTCCATCTTCTGCTTGTCGGTAAAGGCGCGGATGTTGAGCCACTTCTCCTTCCCCGTCAGCAGATAGGGGAAGATGCCCTTCTGGTTCGTCACGTCGTCGTCCAGCAGCAGCGTCTTCGTCCGTTCCTCCAGCACCTTCGGGTCGAGCACGCTGTCCTTGTAGGCGTTGTAGAGCGCGCCCCAGTCCACGCCCTTCATGATTTTTGGCCGCTTCGTCGTGAACGTCGCCCCCACCCACGTCACGACCGACTGGAAATAGCTCCACAGCGCCGTCGCTACGGGGTCGTGCTGGTGCACCGACATATACGCCTCCACCTCACCGCCGTTGCATATCCATTTGATTGCCGTCTCCAGCAGTTCCTGGCGGATGGGCGAACCATTGACGTAGCCTTCCGAAATTTGTGCGGCGGCACATCCTCGCCGGCTGAAGTAGCGCTTCGCGTCGTTCACCCAAGGTCCTGCGTACACCGCGTTGCGCAGTTCCTGCGGCGTCAGTTTCTCGCCCGCGATGTTGATGGTGCGAAACCAGTCCAGCTTCTCCGTGTCAGTCCCTTCGCAGACGTAGACCATCAACTTGTAGTCCAGTATTTCGTCCCGCCGGTCGGCGCGCAGGTTGTGGAAGTAGAGCAAGTCGCCGTCAATCTTCACGCTGAAGTAGCCCTTCACGTACTGGCACACCGAGATGGACCGCTGCTGTCCGTCGATGATCTCAAACGTACCGTCCTCGCGGCGCGCCCAATACATCACGTTGAGCGGGAAGCCGCGGCAGATGGTGTCGATGACCGCATTGCGCTGCTCGTCCTTGTAGATAAACTCGCGTTGATAGGGCGGGCGAATATCAAGCCTGCCGCCGTAACCCCTCACGCCGTTCTCTCCTTCGTCCGAATAGCCGTCGGTCAGCTCGCGGACGGTGATTTCTTGTAATTCGATTTTCATGGGCTATTTATGTGATTTATTTTTGTGGTTTCCTATTTCTTATAAAAATTCTACTATACATACGTTTGCCACCCACATAACCTCTACCTTTGGGGATATTCAAATCGTACTCATTTCCTATAATTTCAAACTGGTCTGGATTATATTTGTCGAGAAAAGAAATCGGCACGCCCATCACGTCCTCGTAATCGCAAGGTATTTCTGCCGTCTTGTTCACGTTGATTGCATCGTAGTTGTCATACTTAGGATACTCCTCGGGCGTATATTTCTTGAATAAAATAAGAGGCTCATGACGCTTTTTATGGTCTAGATTTGTAAACCAGCAACAATTTCTGAATTTGACGAGACCAGTTTCTTTATTATACACGCCAGCCGCATACTCACTCGCACTTTCTTCAGGAATTTTGAAATAGGCATTCCCGTTTGCGAATCCGCACCCAAGCCAAATCTGATTACTCATCAATAGTGGGAAAATTTCTTTGTAGGTAATGGCGTTTTGACTACCGATGATAAGAAATTTCTTTTCATACTTCATAAGTTGAGCCACATACTCGCGGAATAACGAAAACGGTGGGTTGGTCACTACGATGTCTGCTGCTTTCAGCAACTCAACACACTCCGCGCTGCGGAAATCACCGTCGCCCTTCAGCGGATGTATTCCAATCTCCTCGGGGTCGGGCACATTATTGCCATTGAGGTCGCCCTCATACACCAAATAGACCGCCTGCTCAGACTGGTGCAGACTGAACAATTCCTTGTCCTGGTTTTTATAGCAAGTGGTTATCAATTTCTTCAGTCCGAGGTGCTCAAAGTTGAGCGCAAAATAATTGAAGAAATTGCTCACCCTCGGGTCGTCGCAATTGCAAAGTACGGTCTTTCCCCGAAAGTGTTCAGTATAATGTCGAAGTTCATTCTCAATGTCAGAGAGTTGCGTGTAAAACTCGTCCTTCTTAGCCTTACTCGCCGCCTGTAGGCTCTTGTTTCCAGCCATAATGTGGTGTGTTTGGTAAGCACGCTACCAATCACAACCACCGGAACACACCGAAACAAGAAAGGTGCAGACCTTTCCCTTCGCGTTCACGGGAAGCCTGAGAAACAAACCCGCTCGACAACAAGGATTAGCCCACACCCATAGGTGTGAGCATCAGAATCATTGTTGTCTACACGTTTAGTCCTTTCGGCCTCACCGTGAACATTGTCTATTCCGACTTCAAGAAATCAGTTTCTCAGGCTTTTTCTTTTGAACGCGAAATAATAGCTAATGCTTTGATTATTATGTGATAAGTTTTCTTTTTACTTGCTCTGCAAATAAGGTTTTAGAGATTCAACATCGGCAGGCACAGCGCAGCCCGCCCTTACTTATTTGCAAACTTACGATTTATTTTTGACTCCACCACCCCGCTCCGCCCCTTTTCGCCACGCCGCACGCCACATTCGCCAGTGATTTCAACACAAAGTCCTGAGCTTTTGAAAATTAGTCCTGTGATATTTATATAAAAGCTCAGGACTAAGTTGAAAAAGCTCAGGACTAATTTTCAAAA
>JAUNOO010000020.1:17905-23189 GCA_030531095.1 Bacteroidales bacterium | reverse complement strand
CTAATTTTCAAAAACTCAGGACTAAGTTGCAAAAGTTCTGGTGAGGGGATTGGCAAATGTGCTTGCGCTACTCGTCTTTGCCCCTCTGCGCAGCCCTTTTAACCATTTGAAAAACAGGTCTTTTGTGGTCTTCGCAAAAAAAATATTGAAAAAAGTGGATGTCCGACTGTCACAAAACGGGATTCTCTCAGTTATATAAATAGATTAAGGATTAGAAACTCCAATAATTTGAGATTTTATGAGATTTGCTAAGATTCTATTGGCTTTGTATATGCAAACCCTTGTAACTCACAGTCAAATGAAGCGGACAATATTCATCACTTTCTTCCTCTTGCTCATGTCGTTCAATGCATACTGCCAGGAGAAACAGCAGGAGCAGGTGTATGCGTTGTACGGCTTTGTCGGTGACAGGCTGATGCACCAAGCCCTCGTGGGCACAAAGGTGGTAATAATGACGGCGGACAGCGTGGCGCTCGACTCTATGGTCACCACTGAACATAACGGCATATTTGACGTTAAGCCTGCCTGGTGGGCAAGGATACCCAAGGCGGGCAGATACGTTTTGCGCTTCTCGAAAGAGGGGTACGAAACGCTGTACGTTCCCGTAAACATCAAGAAGTTGTACAAATCGGAGCGCTCCATCTATCACGAGCCTGTCTATCTGAACAAGAAAGCTAAGGAACAGGTGCTGGGGGAGGCGGTGGTGAAGGCCACGAAGGTGAAGTTCTACTCGAAGGGCGACACGCTGGTGTTCAACGCCGACACCTTCCAGTTGCAGGAGGGTTCGATGCTCGACGAACTTATCCGACAACTTCCGGGCGTGGAACTGAAGGACGATGGGCGCATCCTCGTGAACGGCAAATATGTGGAGAGCCTGCTGCTCAACGGTGAGGACTTCTTCAAGAAGGACCGTTCGGTGATGCTCGACAACCTGCCCACCTACATGGTTAAGACCGTGCAGGTCTACGAGAAGGGCGGCAGGATGAGCGACATGATGGGGCAGAACGTCGGCGACGAGGCGCTCGTCATGGACGTGAGGCTGAAAAAGGAGTACTCGATTGGCTGGATTGGCAACGTGGAGGCTGCCGGCGGCACGGACGAGCGCTATCTGGCGCGGCTGTTTGCCCTGCGCTTCACCAACCACTCCCGAATTTCGGTCTACGGCGGCGTCAACAACGTGAACGACTACACGAAGCCTGGAGTGGGCAGCGAATGGATTCCGGATGCGGGAAGCGGGCTGACCACTAGCCGCTCTGCCGGACTGGACTATTTGGTGAACGACCGCCGCAAGCGCTTCAAGCTGGAGGGCAACGCGGAGGTGCGCCACAACGACGACTTCGCGGCGCAGCACGGTACGCAGGTGAACTTCCTTGAAGGCGGAGACACCTACCGCCGCTCGCGCTACAGCAGCCGCTCGCACAGTGTGTCTGCATCGTCGTCCCATACGCTCAACTTCGACTGGAACAAGGTGAAGCTGAACGTGCAGCCCTCATTTTCCTACCAGAAGAACAGACGAAACTCGGCAGGCAGTGACGGCACATTCTCGGCGGAGCACCAAGATTATGCCACTGCGGCGCTGCTCGACAGCCTTTTCCTCCCCGAATTGTCGCAAGCCGTCCAGGCAACTATCCTCAACCGCAACCGCACGACGCAGAAGTCGGACGGACACTCGCTGACGGGTGCCATCTCCGCCATGGCGGTGGTGAAACTGCCCCATACAAACAACAGGCTCATGGTGGAAGGCAACGGGAACTATGCCGACAGCAAGAGCCGCACCTATGCCCACAAGCTCTACGACTACCCCAATGCCACGGACGCGGAGGCTGACTTCCGAAACGAGTTCACCGACGCGCCATCGCGCAGCTATGCCGTGTCCGGAAAGGTGGCGTACTGGATTATGAAGGGAAAGAACTGGCAAATTCAGCCCTATTACCAGTACGGCTACAACTACAACAGGCGCGACAAGTCGCTGATGCGGCTGGACGCCATGCAGGACGGCGAGTGGGGCGAGGGGACGGCGCATGCCCTCGGCAGTCTGCCCTCCGTCTACGGCTGGGAAGCGCAGACGCTGGACGGCAACAACAGCCTGTACCTCACGGCGCGCAACGACAGCCACACGGCGGGGCTCTACATCCACAAGGAAACGATGGGCTGGAACTTCTGGCGCTGGACTTTCAGCCTTCCGCTCAGTTTCGACCGCCACCGCCTCGACTACCTCCGCCCCTCGCAAGCCGACACCGCGATGACGCGCCACGTCGTGTTCTTCCGCCCGTCGCTGCAAGGCAGCAACACGTGGTACATCAAGAACGCCGAGGGGCGTATAGTGGGCTCTCATGAACTGGGCTTCGGCTATTCGCTGAACAATTATGCGCAACCGCTCTCGGCAAGCGTCGATGTGCGCGACGACAGCAATCCGCTTTCCGTGACGCTCGGAAATCCAAACCTGAAGAACACGTGGCAGCACTCCGCCAACGTGTCCTACAAGTGGAGTAACTCGGATACGCAACGGATGGTGTCGGCAAACGCCAACTACACCGAGACGCAAAACGCCCTCGTCATGGGATACGTCTACGACAAGAGTACCGGCGTCTACACCTACCGCCCCGACAATGTGAACGGCAACCGCACGCTGACGGGCGCGCTCAGTTTCAGCACGCCGCTCGACCGTGCCAAACGGTTCACCCTGCAAACCAACACCTCTTCCACCTACTACCGCAACGTGGATTTGATTGGCGTGGGGGACGCAACCGAAGCGGTTAGAAGCGTTGTGAACAACGTCTATCTGAGCCAAGGACTGCGGGTGGACTACAGCCCCAGCACGAAATACAAATTCGGCTTGAAGGGCAACGGAACATGGACGCACGCCACCAGCCGCCGCGAGGACTTCAGCACGGTCAACGCCGCCGACTACAGCTACGGCGTGACGGCACAGGTGGAACTTCCTGCCGGATTCCAACTCTCCACCGACTTCACGGTCTACAGCCGCCGCGGATATGAGGACGCGCAGATGAATACGGACGACGTTGTGTGGAACATGCGGCTTGCCAAGCGGGTGCTGAGCAACCGCATCAGCATCATGCTCGACGGCTTCGACCTGCTGGGACAACTCTCAAACGTAAGGCGCAACCTCAACGGTCAAGGGCGCACCGAGACGTGGTACAACACTATCTCGCGCTACGCCATGCTCCACGTGATTTACAGACTGAACGTCAAGCCTAAGAAATAGCAGGCCACACGCTACCACTGGCACAACGGCGCACCACGCTTCTGCCCCCTCTCCCGCAAAATATCGAATTGCACAAAAAACTCCCGCCGCAACTGACTGGCAGCTACGGCGGGAGAGCTTATGAAATAAAAAAAACTGGGTGCGGAATGGAATTTACTCGCGACCGGCACGCTTGCGGGCGGTGTGGTCGAGGATGGTCTTGCGCATACGCATCGACTTGGGCGTGACTTCCACATACTCGTCCTCCTTGATGTACTCGAGCGCCTCCTCGAGCGAGAAGACGATGGGCGGCACGATGCGCGCCTTGTCGTCAGCACCCGAGGCGCGCATGTTGGTAAGCTGCTTGGCCTTGGTGACGTTGACAACGAGGTCGTTTTCGTGGATGTGTTCGCCAACTACCTGACCGGCGTAGACGTCGTCCTGCGGGTTGATGAAGAACTTGCCGCGGTCCTGGAGGTGGTCGATGGCGTAGGCGAAGGCGGTGCCGCCCTCGAGGGCAATCATCGAACCGTTGGTGCGGCGCTGTATCTCGCCCTTGTAGGGCTGGTATTCCTTGAAGCGGTGGGCCATGATGGCTTCGCCCTGACTGGCGGTGAGGACGTTGGTGCGCAGACCGATGATGCCGCGCGAGGGAACGTCGAACTCGATGTCGACGCGGTCGCCCATGTTCTGCATGGAGGTCATCTCGCCCTTGCGGCGCGTCACCATGTCAATCATCTTGGAGGCGAACTCCTCGGGCACGTTGATGGTGAGTTCCTCGATGGGTTCGCACTTTACGCCGTCGATTTCCTTATAAATCACCTGCGGCTGACCGACCTGCAATTCGTAGCCCTCGCGGCGCATCGTCTCGATGAGGATGGAGAGGTGGAGCACACCGCGGCCAGATACGACCCAGCGGTCGGCGCCTTCGGTCTTCTTGACGCGGAGGGCGAGGTCCTTCTCGAGTTCCTTCTCGAGGCGGTCGTTGATGTGGCGCGAGGTGCAGAACTTGCCTTCCTTGCCGAAGAAGGGCGAGTCGTTGATGGTGAAGAGCATGGACATGGTGGGCTCGTCGATGGCAATCGTGGGCAGCGGTTCGGGATTCTCGAAATCGCAAATCGTGTCGCCGATTTCAAATTTTTCCAACCCCACTACGGCGCAGATGTCGCCGCTCTCTACGGCGTCGGTCTTCTGTCGGCCCATGCCCTCGAAGGTGTGTACCTCCTTGATGCGCGTCTTTTCGAGCGTGCCGTCGCGGTGGGCGATGGTGCAGTTCATGCCTTCGCGGATGACGCCGCGGTGTACGCGACCCACGGCTATGCGGCCCAGGTAGTTGGAGTAGTCGAGCGACGTGATGAGCATCTGCGGCGTGCCTTCCAACTGGGTGGGCGCGGGAATGATTTCTATGATTTTGTCGAGCAAGTAGTCGATGTTGTCAGTGGGCTTGTTGTAGTCCTCGCCCATCCATCCGTTTTTGGCAGAGCCGTAGACAACGGGGAAATCGAGCTGGTCCTCAGTGGCATTGAGGTCGCACATGAGGTCGAAGACCATTTCGTAGACCTCCTCGGGGCGGCAGTTGGGCTTGTCGACCTTGTTGACCACGACGATGGGCTTGAGTCCAATCTGGAGCGCCTTCTGAAGCACGAATCGTGTCTGCGGCATGGGGCCTTCGAAGGCATCGACAAGGAGGATGCAGCCGTCGGCCATATTGAGTACGCGCTCCACCTCGCCGCCGAAGTCGGAGTGTCCCGGAGTATCGATAATATTAATTTTTACATCTTTATATCTTATGGAAACGTTCTTGGAGAGGATGGTTATACCGCGCTCACGCTCCAGGTCATTGTTGTCGAGCATGAGGTCGCTGGTTTGTTGGTTTTGCCGAAACAGGTTTCCGGCGAGAAGCATCTTGTCCACGAGCGTCGTCTTTCCGTGGTCTACGTGGGCAATGATGGCAATGTTACGAATGTCTTGCATACTTGTACCTTAAAACTATACGAATTTCCGGGTGCAAAGTTAGTGCAAGGCGAGCGAAGAGCAAAATGAAAAGCCCACGGATTTTCATTTTCTATTCCGAGCCGC
>JAUNOO010000020.1:0-17805 GCA_030531095.1 Bacteroidales bacterium | reverse complement strand
AGCCTAACTTGGAGAAGTCAAAGTTAGTGCAAGGCGAGCGAAGAGCAAAATGAAATGCCCCGGATTTTCATTTTCTATTCCGAGCCGCAGCCTAACTTGGAGAAGTCAAAGTTAGTGCAAGGCGAGCGAAGAGCAAAATGAAAAGCCCCTTTCAAACCCAAAGAACCGACAGTTCTGCGCCATGCAGAACTGTCGGTTCTTCATTTATTCTGTAAGCGAGGCAACTGCGCCCCACGCCTTTCTCAAGACTGGCGATGGTTGATGCAGATGCCGCGGCGGTACCATTCGTAGAGGCGGCTCACGCCCTCGTCGATGTCGACATTGTGGTGCCAGCCGAGGGCATGGAGTTTCGACACGTCGGTGAGCTTGCGCATGGTGCCGTCGGGTTTGGAGGCGTCCCATTCCAGGCGGCCGGTGAAGCCCACTTCGCTGACGACCTTCTCGGCGACTTCGCGGATGGAGATTTCGAGTCCGGTGCCGACGTTGATGTGGCAGTTGCGCACCTCGGTAGCGCCGGGGGCGAAGGTGTCGCGGAAGTCTACGTTGAGCAAGACGTGCACACTGGCGTCGGCCATGTCCTCGCTCCACAGGAACTCGCGCAGGGGACTGCCCGTGCCCCACAGGGTGACGGCGTCGGGCGTGATGCCATAGCGGGCAAGCACTTCCAACACTTTTTGCTCGGAGGCGCTGCCGTCAGTGCCCTCCACGGGGCGGAGGTCGAGGTCGCGGCGCACGGCGGCGAGGTCGCCCTCACGAAGACAGTGGGCAAGATAGACCTTGCGCAGGATGGCAGGCAGGACGTGGCTGTTCTCGAGGTGGAAATTGTCGTTCGGCCCGTAGAGGTTGGTGGGCATGACGGCGATGTAGTTCGTGCCGTACTGGAGGTTGAAACTCTCGCACATCTTCAAGCCGGCTATCTTGGCGATGGCGTAGGGCTCGTTGGTGTATTCGAGGGGCGACGTCAGGAGGCAGTCCTCAGGCATGGGCTGGGGTGCCTCGCGCGGATAGATGCAAGTGGAACCGAGAAACAGCAGTTTGTCCACATTGTGGCGGAAGCTCTCGCCGATGACGTTCTGCTGGATTTGGAGGTTGCGGTAGATGAAGTCGGCACGGTGGCGGAGGTTCGCCATAATGCCACCCACATGGGCTGCGGCAAGCACTACCGCGTCGGGGCGCTCGGCGTCGAAGAAGTCGCGAACGGCGACGCCGTCGAGCAAGTCGAGCTCGGCGTGGGTGCGCCCCACGAGGTTGGTGTAGCCGCGTGCCTGCAGGTTGTTCCAGATGGCGGAGCCTACGAGTCCGCGGTGGCCTGCCACGTATATCTTACTCTCTTTGGTGAGCATGGTAGTTCGGGGTTGTTGTCTTATATAAATAATAGGAATGGCCGACTACATCTGTGCCTTGAGGTGGAGCTTGCGGACGAAGCGCATATCGTGTTCCACCATGATGCGCACGAGCTCGGGGAATGAGGTCTTTGTGGGGTTCCATCCCAACTGAGTGCGGGCTTTCGTGGGGTCGCCAAGCAGTTGCTCCACCTCGCAGGGGCGGAAATACTTGGGGTCAACCTCAACGAGGACGCGCCCCGTGGCGGTGTCGACGCCCTGCTCATCTACGCCCGTTCCGCGCCACTCCAGTTCGATGCCCAGTTCGCGGAAGGCGAGGGTGCAGAACTCGCGCACGGTGTGCATTTCGCCCGTAGCGATGACGAAGTCCTCAGGCACGTCGTGCTGCAGGATGAGCCACATACACTCCACGTAGTCGCGGGCGTAGCCCCAGTCGCGGCGGGCGTCGAGGTTGCCCAGGTAGAGCTTGTCCTGCCAACCCTGCTTGATGCGGGCGGCGGCGAGGGTAATCTTGCGCGTCACGAAGGTTTCGCCGCGGCGCTCGCTCTCGTGGTTGAAGAGGATGCCGTTGACGGCAAACATGCCGTAGCTCTCACGATAGTTTTTCGTAATCCAGAAGCCATACTGCTTGGCTACGCCATAGGGCGAGCGGGGATAGAAGGGCGTGGTCTCGCGCTGCGGCACTTCCTGCACCTTGCCGAAGAGTTCAGACGTGGAAGCCTGATAGATGCGGCAGGTCTTCTCGAGACCGCAGATGCGCACGGCTTCCAGCAGGCGGAGTGTACCTACAGCGTCGGCTTCTGCCGTGTATTCGGGCACGTCGAACGACACCTTCACGTGGCTCTGTGCGGCGAGGTTGTAAATTTCCGTGGGACGGATGGCGCTGATGATGCGGATGAGCGAAGAGGAGTCTGTCATGTCGCCCCAATGCAGGTTGACAAGTCGCGCCTTTTTCATGTCGCGCACCCATTCGTCGAGATAGAGGTGGTCGATGCGTGCGGTGTTGAAGGAGGAGGAGCGGCGCATGATGCCGTGCACCTCATAGCCTTTTTCGATAAGAAACTCGGCAAGGAACGAACCGTCTTGCCCTGTGATGCCTGTGATTAATGCTACTTGTTTCATTTCTGTTTTGTAAAAAAGTTCCGGGGCATGGATGTGGAGTGCCACAAAAAAGTGGTCATTTTCCTTCCTTACGCCGATGTCCGGCGGCAAATTTACGTCTTTTATTTCTTCTGCACAGAAAAATTCCGAATAAATTTCACTATTTTTTATTACAACCACCCGCCCGCAACATCATGTAGATGAGCCCTTAGCGGTTTTATCCAGGCTTTGAAAAAATTCGGTCAAGGCGTAACGGAATAGTAGAAAAATCATGGGGAGAAAAGTTGTGAATTATCTTAAAAGCACAACTTTTCTCCCCCCCTTCTACTGTTCCTGGGGTTGGTTTAAGCTATTAGGTGAGACCTTTCAAGAATTCTAAATCCTCTGATTTAATCCATCTGTAGGAGATGCTTTACTTCCTTCATTATTTCTTGAGTATAAGCAGTTGCACCTTTCCTATTGAGGTGTACGGAGTCGTAGAAATAATCCTTCCGATAGCTGTATGTCGTGTCGTTGTTGTGATTGAGAAATGGCACGTTGTACTTTTGGGCGAGCGATATCAGTGGTGCATATACGTCGTCCGCGGGGAGGCCGCGAAAATCAAATGTGTTTTCCCCTTGCATTCGAGAACCAACTTTTCGATATAGTATAACTTATCTGGGTCATAGTCATACACGACATCATCAATGTCGCTCTCTTTTGGGTCATAGGTCATGTCTTTGTCTACAGGCCTGTATCCCTTTATGTCATTTTGCATAGGAGTTTTGTAGCGTTACTTCAAATACTCATAAATGAAAATAGGGAAAGAATTGAGGACAGACACACTATTTTTAGGCAGTACATACTTTGTTATCTGTGCTTCGAATACGGCCATCTGACCCACATCGGCCTTATTCTTTGGCATCGCATTCTCGCCCGAAATCAAATAGTTGGCCTTGCTCACATTCATTGTTCTAAGGATTTCCCAGTTTTCACGAATTCTCATGTACCTCTCGTGCGAAGGTTTTTCTTCTTTCTTGAAAATCAAGAAGTCCAAATTGTCAAAGCAAGAAAATTTTCCCGACAGACGTTTGAAATCTGTACACTCTTGCCGGTCTACTTCATATTTGTAATAGTCGTCATCAGGCAGTTCCTTCACATAACGAATGGACTCCAACATAGGGTAGTTCACATATAGTTTTCCACAATCAGTCTCTTCAGAAAATAGTTCCAACATCTGCTTCATGCGTTCGTTGATCTGATCCAAAGTCAGTTGGGTGTTCTGAAAGTCATAATCGAAAAACAGATAGATTTCCGAAAAATCAGAACTTTTGAATTTTTCCAGAGTGGTATCCCCTTTTCGAGAGAGCCTTTCCTTCATTACTGATATAATATCCCCGTCCCCTTCCAGTTCCATCATCTCATTATATAGTTCGTAGATGTTGTTGCCGAAAGAGCAAATTATATTGTTATTATTCTTCGGGAAATATAGTTTCTCCAGCGTCCGATAGAAGTTTGGTTCCCTCTCATCTCCCTCAAAGACAAACAGAATCATAGCTGAAAAGATTTTCCACGATATAGTTTTTCAATGTTATGTCCCAGTCTGAGCTCCTTATCTGTCAAGTCGCACAAGGCTTTCACCTGATTCTTGTCCAAAATGAAATTACAATCTGGGCGTAACAGGTCATTGGTCATAAGATAGGTATTGTGTGAAGAAGTAAATACCTGGCAGTCAAGTGCGAAAAGTCTCTTGCACACTTGATATGACAACTCGAAGTGGTAGAACGCATCGAACTCATCGATAAACACAAACGAAGCTTCGCCCATTCTCTGAATCCAAAAATACAACAACTTCAGAGCGCAAGTGCCAGTAGAGGCGATAACATCAAAGGGCACCGTCTCTTTACCATACCTGCAAAGTAGTTTTTTGTCCGTCTTTACATGTGCTGCAAACTTAAATTCTTGTCCGCTTACTGTTTTCAGAAAAGAGGCGAAATCATCCACCAGCCCCTTGCGGATAATAAACTCATCCAGCAAATACACATTTGTTTCCAAACCAATGAATTCACGCACATCCAAATTGCGAAACCATAACATTCCTTCCACAAATTTCTTCAGCTTCAGCAAATAATGGTTTGAAGCCAGTGGATAAGACGTAAGCAGCACATTGACAATTGACACATTGTTGGCATTTTCAGCCAGATTCTTCTTAAAACCTTCTTCCATTGGAAAGTTCTCAGTGTCAATCTCCAACTGACGCCCCTTGTGCGAGAACACGGTCTTGCCATTGACCACCAAATATTCGTTAATCAACTTCCCGTCACCCACCTTTGAATAATCATATTGCAAGAGCGTACCGTCTAAGTTGAAAGTGTACTCAAATTCCACCAATCCATCCTTCTTGCCTGCAAAAATAAAATTCTTGTAGTAGTCGAACTTCTTGAATTTCTGGGTCAGATGGTTTACAACATCAAACAAAGCCAAACTAAGGTTTGTCTTGCCCGAACCATTAGGACCATACATGATGCCATTCTTCACTATACCGTCTTTGATGGCATACTGGTTGAAGGTATAATTACTCGGGTGAGACAAATCCCACTCAATTCTATCTGCAAATCCCCTATAGTTCTTGACAGCAAATTTTGTAAGCATGGTCTAAATGATTTGTGGTATTCTGTCCTGCAAAGGTAAGCAAAATATTTCACCGTAAATATTTTACGGCAAATATTTTGTCTTAAATATAGTGAGTTATACTTATTCCTATGCAGTTCCATACTTCTTGACCCAAAAACTTTTCTATTTGTCTGCTGGTTAAATTGCATCTAAGCGCTTTGTCTCTAAATAGGGCGGCGCACCTCTGTGGAGCAGCATTCCTCACTCCTTCACCCAAGCGTTCACAATCTCGCCGATGTAGACCGAGTGGAGGGGGCGGTTGCTGTATTCCTGTTTTGCCAGTTCGCCGAAGCCGGCGGGGTCGAAGGGTGCGCCGTAGAGCTTTTTGCACTCCAGGATGAGGCGGCCCTCCTCGAAGGCGGGGTTGCCCGCGTCGGTAAACTTGAGCGTGAGGCCCGAGCCTTTTATTTTGTCCTCGTCGCGACCCGAGACGGTACCGAGGTAATGGAGCGTGCTGTCGTAGTCCTTCGTGAAGGCCGTGACGGTGAAGTAGTCGTTGTCCTCCATGAACTGGTGGGTGTAGCGGCGCTTCTCCACATAGACCGTAATGACAGGGCGGTCCTTGCCCCAGAGCACACCGAGTCCGCCCCACCCTATCGTCATTGCGTTGAGTTTGTCCTTCGTGCCCACCGTCAGGGCAAGGGCGTTGCTGAAGAAGTCGAACGGATTTTCGCGCAGTTCGTGCGGGTCAATCTTTTTCCACGCCTTCGCCGAGGCGTCATTGGCCTTTGCCGCCACTGCTTGCTGCGCCGCGGCGTCGGCATTGTCCCACAGTTCATAGTGGATGAAAGAGGGATTCCACTTGTCCTTCGGCGCAGGGTCTTCGGCGGGATAACCCATCGGCACCACGTTGAGCGGCACGATGTGGTCGGGCAACTGAAGCAGTTCCTGCACGTACCTCACGCGTTCCGAAAGCGGATAAACGCCGCACCACACTGCCCCAAGTCCCTGCGCATGGGCGGCGAGGAGCAGGTTCTCCGTGGCGGCAGAGGCATCCTCCACCCAGTAGTCGCGGCCTTCGCCGGGAAATATCTGTGTCGTGTCGCCGCAGACCACCACCGCCAGCGGGGCTTTCTCCACCATTTTCATCGTCTGGAACTTCGCCGAAAGCGCCGACAGCACCGCCTTGTCCTTCACCACCACGAAGCGCCACGGCTGCTTGTTGCCCGCGCTCGGGGCTGCCATTGCGGCGCGCAGGACGAGTTCAAGTTTGTCGTCCTCCACCGCCCGGTCTTCGTAGTCGCGAATACTGGTGCGCGTCATGATGTTCTCCATCGCCGCCGCCGTGGCGGTCGATTCGTCAGGTTTGCCCCCGCCATTGTCGGAGGAGAAAAAGGCCAGCTTCACCGACAGCAGTACGAGGGCGACAGCCAGCAGGATGTTGAGGGTTTGGGATGTATTCATTGTGGTAAGAATTTTTTTATTTATTTGGTCTGTTGTGAAATACGCATCAGCGTGCCCGTGGGGCAGACAAAACGGCAATAGGGGCGCGTCACGAAGCACGAGAGCGCCACGAGGAGCACGGCAGCCACCACCACGCCCACTGCGGCGTCGCCGAAGAGGAAGGCGGTGAAGAGTTCGTAGTCAATCCAACTGAAGCAGAGTCCCGTCCACATCAGCAGCATGAGCACGTACCAGAGCCAGTCGCGCAGGCGGTTGAGCCATTTCAGCGCCGCAGGACTGAGCGTCCACTTGCGTCGCGTGGTCTTGCCCGCCAGTTCCTGCAGCGACCCGAGGGGGCACACCCAGGCGCAGTAGTGGTTCTTGCGCCCGAAGAGGGGAAACACGAAGGCCACCACGAGCATCAGCGCCGCCACCGCCGACGTCATGAGGTTCAGACCGTTTGAGAAGAAACTCACGAGAAGGGTGTACGACACAAAACTGCCCGTCCACGCGCCCAGCACAACGACGTTGAGCACGAGCTGCACCAGACGGTAGCGCGGCGAACGCACAAAGAGCGGCACGACGGCACCGAGCAGCACCACCGCCAGCGCACACAGCGCCTTGGGCGAACGCCAGAAAGCGCCCTCCGTTGCGGTCTCGCTGCCGGCTGAAGCCGCACCCGCCTGCTCGTGTTCCGCCACATAAGCCAGGGCGCGGCGCACCGTTCCAATCACCGCCTGCGACGAATAGGTCGCCCCCGTCACGCCGTCCACCTGCTCCGCCAGCGCCTCGTCCACCGTGCGGCCCTTCCAGCGGTCGTAAATCCCAGCCTCCTCCAGTTTCTTGAAAAAGTCGGGGCTCTCGGCGTTGCGCAGCGGCGTGATGTCGGCAATGCGGCCGTCGCGCAGAGTGATTTCGAGCGGCACCGGCCCGCCGTAGCCGGTGATGTCCGCCGCCAGCGTCGTTGTGTTGACCACCATTGCCCCGTCTGCCGCCACGCTCACGGCTTCCGCCTCGTCCACCGCCGCAGGCTTCACGTCGTAGCCCAGCACCCGCCCGTCGCGGTGCACAGCCACCGCCAGCAGCATCAGGGCGCACGTCAGCAGGCTCACCACGTGCTGCACCTTGGCGAGCGCACGGCGCTTGTCGGTTTTCGGTTCTGTCATAAATAAAAGTTTTTGTTCAGATTTTTGCTGCAAATCTAAGTCGTTTTGTCTACATTTGCAAGTACTTACCAGAAAGTAATGTAGTAACCAGAATGAGTAAGTTATGGAAAATCAGGAAGAAACAAAACCCTTTAAATTTCAAAACAAAGCCTACTACTGTTCGCTCGAGCTCGCCATGGACCTTATCGGCGGCAAGTGGAAGACAATGATGATATACCACCTCCGCGAGGGCGCCCTGCGCTCGTCCGACCTCCAGCGCCACCTGCGCGGCATCTCCAACAAGATGTTCACCCAGACGGCGCGCGAGCTTGAACTGAGCGGCCTCGTCTCCCGCACCGTCTATCCCGTCGTGCCGCCCAAGGTGGAGTACGCCCTCACGCCCCTCGGCCTCTCCGTCCTCCCCCTCGTGCTCGACCTCGCCGCCTGGGGCATCCGCGTCAGCGAGGGAAAAGGCTGAGCGGCGCCTAAATGGGGGAGCGAATGCGTGATTGAGAGGCTATCAAAATTAGTCCTGAGCTTTTTCAACTTAGTCCTGAGCTTTTGAGTAAGTATCTCAGGACTAATTTTCAAAAGCTCTGGTGGGCACATAATTCTCACCTAAGAAGTGACAATTTGTAAGTGCAAATTTGGTTTTCGGACAGCCTTATAGTGGGGCAAATGGGCTTGCGCTACTCGTCGTTGCCCCTCCGCCGCGTGGCAATGAGTTCGCCTCGTATGTCATTGACCCTCAACGGGGCATCACTCTGTAAGAGTGAATTTACATAGCCCGGGGTGGAACCCCGGGTTTCGTTATGGCGATTCAAATACTATCGCTCCTCCCAGCTGGGGGGAGCTGTCGCGAGCGAAGCTCGTGACTGAGGGGGGCAAACCGCCCTGCAATGGAATACCGCCCCCATACCCAATAATATATATATGAGTGTGTCCCTCCAATGTTGAGTGCCCCCTCAGTCACTCGCAGCCGCGAGTGACAGCTCCCCCAAAGGAGGAGCGAATGTCTATCAATGGCGCACGGTTAACCTGGGGTTGACACCCCAGGCTTTGTAAAATCACTCTTACAGAGTGATGCCCGTTAGGTGCACCCAAACACTGACCCACAGCCATAACTCATAAGGACATCCCGCCTCCCCGAAATCCCCCAGACGTCAGAACTCCCGAAGCGCAGCGGCCTCAACTGGCTTTACGCTTCGGGAGTTCTTTTGGGTTAAATTCGTCTCCACACAATTCTGAGGGCCAGCCCCGCCGTGGGACCGACTGTTTCCGGCCCTTGCCGGCTTCGCGCGCCGTCGTCGCGCTTTATTGTTCCGCCGTGAGGGGGTCGGCTGGTGCTTCGGTGACGGGGTCGGGCATCATGTCCTCGCCGCGGCGGAGCGCTTCGCTGTAGAGCGCGAAGAAGTCGCGGTTGAGCAGGCGCGAGAGGCGCATCATCATCGCGGCGTCGACTGAGGAGCGACGAAACAGGCGGTACACGTTTGAGCGGTCGCAGTACAGTTCGTCGGCCAACCATTGTACGGTGTGCCGTTCCTCGCGGAGCGCTGTGGCTATGCATTTTCCTATGTGAATCATCTTTTGCTGGTATTACCTTTTCAAGCCGCAATTACAGAAAATCGCGGTCGGGCGCCACCGCCACTTCTTGCCGTCGCAGGCGGAAGGGGTTGAGAGGGGGCGCTCGTTCGTTTCAGTCCGGGTTAGGCTGCGGAATTGAAAAGCGGGGTTAATGGTCGTCGCCGAATCTGGGCGTGGCGGAAGCATTTCCGCCAAAATTCGGCAACATCACTTGCAAAATTAAGAGTTTGCGGCGTAAATCCAACATTTTGAGTGTGGCAAATTTCGCCACAAAGTGTGGCAATCTTTGCACAAACGCCGTTTTTTCATCAAGTTATTCCCCACGCGCGGTCGCCGGGCGGGATTTTCGGGCGCGCGGTGGGGCAGAAAAGGGCTTTCTCCGCGCCCTCAGCCCACGACGTAGCGCGCACGACGGCCGAGGAGGCGGCGCAGCAGTTCCACCACCGTCCAGGCGGCGGCGAAAGCCACGAGGGCGCCGGCGGGTATCTGGAGGCAGACGGGCACACCGAGCCAGCGCGCCAGGATGACGCAGGGGCCGGTGAAGAAGTAGTGGACCATATAGATGCCGAAGCCGCAAGCCGTCAGGTTGGCGAGGAGGCGGCGCACCCATTCCCGCTCCACGCGGACGTGGCGCGCCAGCATGAAGAGCGGCACCGTCATCATCACGACGTTGGGCGAGCAGTAGTAGAAAAACAGCTCCAGCTGCTCGGGCGTGTATTCGGGGAGCGACGTGATGTGGCGGAAGCCGAAGAACGTCACGAGGAAGCCCGCCACAAACATGGGCACGCCCACAGCGAGCGTGCGGCGGAGCGACCACTCCGTGTGGCGCAGGTAGTGGCCGAGGAGCAGATAGCCGTTGAAACCTGCGAAGGCGTAGAGCATATAAAACTCATTCCACGAGCACGCGCCCCACAAATAGGGGTCAACGTAGGCGCGGAAGTAGGGCACAAAGAGCGTGACCGCCCACGCCGCGAGGAACCAGCCCTGCGCGCGGCGGCTCGCCTTCTCCACCCACGCCGAGAACACGGGGAGATAGAGGTAGAGCCCTACCAGTAGGTAGATGTACCACATATGCGCTGCGAGCGAAGTGAAGTTGAGCGGAATGCGCGCAATGTTCTTCAGCGCATAGCCGAGGCTCTGCTGCATCGCTTCCTCGCCCGCGTAGGGAAAGAAGTCGAGGATGACGCGCGGGCTGCATCCCACCACGCCCGTCAGCCACGGGAAGAGGTTGTAAATCACGCTCCATAGGAGGAAGGGCCACACCACGCGCCCTATGCGCTTGCGGTAGAACGGTCCCACCTCGCCGCGCACGGGCAGGAGCAGTGCGCCCGTCAGCATCACGAACAGCGGCACGCAGGGGCGCAGGGCTGCACCGTAGGCGGCGCCCCAAAACTGGATGTCGGCGATGTTGTCGGGCTCGGGACCGGGGTAGAAGTTGAACGGGTCTGCCGAGTGGCAGCACACCACCGTAAACATGGCGACGAGGCGGACGACGTCGAGCCAGACGACGCGCGCCGACGTGCCGCCCTCCTGTAAGGGTTGGGTCATGGACGTGTTGGTTTGTCAGATTAGGGGAAAAACTTCAGTTCGCCGCCCGCCTCGCCCCACACTTCGGGACGGACACAACGCGTGCAGCAGCACCGCGCGGCGGCTTCCGCCTGCAAAAGTAGAAGATTTTTTCGAGCACTGGAAACATTTGGCACAATATTGTGCGCCGTCAACCGGAAACTGTCCGCCCTATCTGCAAACTGCCCATTTCCGGAATTCCACCCGCGCTTTCAATGTCCACGCCGCGGGGCATAAAAAAGGGGCAGAGACCAACAATGGTCTCTGCCCCGAGGGATATTGTCAGCGCGGGTGCTCGCGGCGCCCGTCGCTTCAATGCGCAACCGCCGCAGGGGCGGGGCGCACAGCGTCAAACTTATTACTCTTTGCTCCAGTCGCTGGAGTTCCAGCCTTTCTTGTTGGAGGAGAAGGTGCCGTCGTGTTCGCCTTCTGTACTAATATCAGTGCCATTAAGGGAGATACGACTTGCTGAGAGAATCATGCTCTCTGTGGAGAGCTCAACAGTTACGCTTGCAGGTGCAATATAGTTTTTTTTCATATCGGTGTCCTATTTTTTACTTTACGTAGATTTTCTTTCCGTTTTGCATATAGATACCCTTCGGCAGATTGTCCAGACTGCTGTTGCTCACGCGGATGCCTTGCAGGTTGTAGACTGGACCATTGGCGCTGCCGTCCGTCACAACGCTGTCGATGCTCGTAATCTCACCGCTCAGGTTGAGAACCATAGACTGCGCACTGCTGGTGCTGGGCAAAGTGAAGTAGGCACCCGTGGCATTCAGCGTGGAGTTGGTGCCGCCGCGACGGATGTACTGGTACTGGTCGCTGTCGGTATTGACTACGCCATAAAGACCTGCCATGCTGAAGTTATACTTGTAGTTGCCCTGGAAGGTGTAGCCGTTCTTGTCCACTACGATGGGGCTGGGTTCCTTAACCTCTACACCGAAGTATATTGGCGTACTCGTCACGGCATCGCTGAAGTAAACAAGATAGGGCTTGTTAGCCTCCATCGTGGAAACTTGGCTGAAGTCCAGACCATTCTCATCAGCGTCAGAGAACTCCTGTGCGTAAGTGGCACCGAGATCCGTTACCGAGTAATCGAACGGCAGACAGAGCGTGCTCCAACCCGCATTGAAGTCGCGGTTGAATGTTACGTTCTTAAGACCTGCTTCCACGTTGACGTCAGCGTCGCTTGATATTGTAATGGAGGGAGCGAAGGTGACTACAACCCCAGCATCACTGATAGTGATCGTGGCGGTCAATTCGTCGTCCACTACATTAGCATCGACTGTAACGGGGAGAGAGATACCACCCATGCCATCCAATTTAACCAACTGGTCAGTGGCGGCGTAATTGATGCTACCGTCTTCATTCTCCGTGCGGGTAAGGTCTGTGACAAGAATGTCACCTATAAGCCAGCCGTTGAATGAGAAATTCTTGAGCTGAAGCGAGTAGGAATTTTCCGAATTTTCATAAACCGAAATGAGGGTAATATTGTCCTCGCTCGGTGCAGTGCGCTGGCCGCTAACGTCGACCATGAGAGTGTTGCTGTAGGTCTTCTCGACGGTATAACCAAACTGAATGGTATATACAGTATAAGTGTCGGGATCATTGACGCTGGCTTTGTAGTCGTTGCCCATAACAGTGAGGGTGAGCACACCTGTGGTCTCATCATAGGATGACGTGGCATAAGCGCCTACGCCTTTCAGCGTATAGCTGAGGAGACTGGCATCGTATTCGTAAGCAGAAAGGTCGTAGGAGGTCTTGCCGTCCTCCAGTTCAATGGCTGTACCGTCGTACGTCAGGGTTGAGAGGGTGTTGTAATAGATGAGTGTCACGTCATCTATAGACAAGCTAACGCCACTAGTTACATCCGAATTAAAATAGTCACTCGCAGCAAATATGACGTTGAACATCTCTGGAGTTTCATTCTTATTATCTTCATTATAGGTAAACTCTATCGTTTTCTCCATCCAATCGTCAGCGGTCTCTGTGGTGTATTCCTCAATAGATGCAATCAACTTACTGTTGTTCGTAACCGTACCACCTTGAGAATATGTTTTTCCCAAAATGTTTACGTCTCGGTTAGTCATGGTTATTTTTTTACGATTGTCATATGAAATGTAAGTACCTTCCCTTACTGCAGCAATATTGGCAGGCACATCTGCCTGACTGGTAGAACCACTCCAAAGATAAGCGATAAATGAAGATTGAGTGTTGGTGCCAGTATAGCTTCTTTTGTAATAAAAACGAATGGCGTCGGGCTTGTAGCCAAATGAAATACCCCCAAATGTACCTCCATCAGCATAATCACCACCCGTACTAGCCGTATTCCAAGTGGTACCTAAGGTAAAGTAGCCAGGAACTATTTTTCTAGAATCCGCAGTATTCTTTGTATTCGTAACCTGTACGGCTGACCCTTTACTATTTCTTCCTGTGATTTGTTGTCCTACTTCTGTCGCGCCAAACCATAGTCCAAGTTTATATCCTGCAACATTAGAGATACACCAACTTTCAGGAGTAGTACCTACTTCATTGACGTCGTCGCCAGATAAATAAGGAGTACAGGTGTTCCAGCTTCCTTCGAAATCAGCGTTGGGAAGCTGCTGTGCTACTGACGAGGTAGTTACACCTCCAGTCAGCAACAAAATTGGTAAAATTTTCTTCATAAATTTGTTTTATAGGTGTGGCGAAGAGTAGTCTTGCTCTCCGCCACACAGGATTAATAATTAATAATATCGGTTTCTATTTTATTTAATGACTTTCTTGCCGTCGACGATGTAGATGCCCTTGGGCAGGCGGTTCGTCAGTTTGTCGGCAACGCGGACACCGCTGAGGTTGTAGACGCCCGGAGCGGCAGAGGTTGCGGTGTCGGTGGTGACAGACTCAACGCCAGTGGGGATGTCGGAAATCTTCACGCCCTTGAAGGTGACGTAGATGGGCATCGGGTCGCTGCCGGTGTTCGTCCATACGACGTCGAGGTTGGCGACGAGGCTGTCGCCCTCAATGTAGCTCGACGTGTTGAGCGCGGCGGTGGCTTCAATCATGCCGCCGAGGAAGGAAAGGCTCACGGCATCCTTCTCGCCGAAGACAATGCCTTCGCCTTCAGGCGTAGCGGGGAGGTCGGGCAATTCAATGTTGCCGAGGGTCGTACCGCTGAAAGCAAAGTTGAAAAGCGCGAGGGTAAGGGTGCTGTCATTGGAGCCGGCTAAGATGTCCACTTTCTGACCAGTGATGGGCGCGGTGGTGGAATCTACGGGAGCGCCCAAAGAAATGTAGAGGTTGCCCTCGTAAGCGCCGACAGCGTCGGCAAGCGTCATGGTAGGCTCGGGCTCGGGTTCGGGCTTTACCTTCTTCACGCCCTTGAAGGTGACGTAGATGGGCATCGGGTCGCCGCCGGTGTTCGTCCACACGACGTCGAGGTTGGCCACAAGGCTGTCGCCCATGATGTAGCTCGACGTGTTGAGCGCGGCGGTGGCCAAGATTGCACCATTCAAGAAGGAGAGGTCCACTGCGTCCTTTTCGCCGAAGACAATGCCGTCGCCCTTGGGCGTAGCGGGGAGGTCGGCCAGTTCAATGTCGCCGAGGGTCGTGCCGCTGAAGGCAAAGTTGTAGAGCGCGAGCGTGAGGGTGCTGTCATTGGAGCCGGCGACGATGTCCACGCTCTGGCCAGTGATGGCTTCGGTGGTGGAGTCAACGGGAGCGCCCAAAGAAATGTAGAGGTCGCCCGTGTATGAGCCGACGGCGTCCGCCAGTGTCATGGTTGGCTCGGGCTCGGGTTCGGGTTCAGACTCCGTTACGCCTTTGAAGGTGACGTAGATGGGCACAGGGTCGCCGCCGGTGTTCGTCCACACGACGTCGAGGTTGGCAACGAGGCTGTCGCCTACGATATAGCTCGACGTGTTGAGCGCGGCGGTGGCCAAGATTGCACCATTCAGGAAGGAGAGGTCCACTGCGTCCTTTTCGCCGAAGACGATGCCATCGCCCTTGGGCGTAGCGGGGAGGTCGCTGAGTTCGATGTCGCCGAGGGTCGTGCCGCTGAAGGCGAAGTTGTAGAGCGCGAGGGAGAGCGTGCTGTCTGTGGAGCCAGCGATGATGTCCACACTCTGACCCGTCATGGGTTCGGTGGTGGAATCAACGGGAGCGCCGAGAGAGATGTAGAGCTCACCCGTGTAGGTGCCTACGGCTTCCGAAAGACTCTGTGCCGACGAAACGCCGCACATCGTCAAAAAGCCAAAAGCCATGAGTAAAAATTTCTGCATCATAAGCTTGTCGATTTTTAATTGGTTGTTTATTTTTAGTTGTATGATTCACAGTTGGCCGTTGCACCGCCGCCCGTCTCAGAACACGTAGGCGAAGCCGAGCGTGCCGTAGATGGGGTAGAGCGCGAAGGTGACGCTGTTGAAGTCGGAGGGGAAAATGCCGTTGAGGCCCCATTGCAGGTAGGCTGTGACGGCGAGGTGCTTGTACGCCAGGAATTCGCCGCCCGCCTGTATGCCCCAATGGAAGTTGCGGAGGTCGTCGGAGAAGTCGTAGGTGGCGCGCGACACTTCTGCCTTTTCGCCCGTGGGGTCCTGGTCGCGGATGTAGCCGTCGTAGGCCTCACCGGTGAAGGAGCCGCTGGTGAGGATGGAGAAATAGGGGCCTGCGGCGACGCTCCAGCGGTCGTTGAAGGAGTAGGTGGCGAGGAGGGGGATGGTGACGTAGCGGTTGTCGAGCTTGGTCTTGACGTAGCCCGTCCATGCGCCGACCACCTTGCCCGAACCGTCGGCGTTGACGGCTTCCATGTGGTAGTTCTTGACGCGGGCGTCGGTGTCCATGCCCTTGCTCTCGAAGCGGACGCCGACGGAGATTCCCCAGGGCGACGAACCGAAACGCTTGTGGGCATCGGCGCCGAGGGCGATGTTGAGGCCGGGCTTGTAGCCTTCGATGCTGCGTATTTCGCGCGGCAGGGGAAGGGGCGATGCGCCGCCGATGTTGAAACCTGCGCGGAGGCGGACGTGCCAGCCCTTGAGGGCGGCGCGGATGAGGTTGTCGTCGGTCTCCTTTACGCCCTGCTGGGTGGTTGTGACCTCGTCGAGGGTGTGGGCGCTTGCGCCGAGTACCGCAAAAGCGGCTATGAGGAGGGTGAGGATTTTGTGCATAGGGTGTGGATTTTGGTTTATCCGAAAATGTTTCTGGGGTGGTGTACTTCCTCTTTATATAATGGACTTATTCGTCAATGATGTTGCCGTCCCAGACGATGCGGATTTCGTCGACATAGAGCGTGCTGCCCACAGCGCCTTCAAAGTAGGCGCCCTGTCGGCTGGAGGTGGCGACGATGGTGATGGCGTAGCCGTCGGTGCGGAGGCGCTGTTCGTCGAAGGTCTTGCCGTTCTGGTACACGAAGGGTTCGCGGAAGTGCGTCCACGACGTGGGTTCGCCGGGGTCGGCGATGCGTGCGAGCGAGACAATGCGCGAGGAGGTGAAGACGCTGTCGCCCGTGAGGGGCTCGAAGTTTTCGGGGTCTACCTCGTAGAGGACGGCGTAGATGTCGGCGGTGTCGTGCATTTCGGGCAGGACGTTCTGGTCGCCGTCGGTGTAGGTTTCGCCGGCGGTGTACTTGTAGTAGCCTTCGAGGTAGAGGGGTTCGCCGCCCACGAGCTGGAGGCCGAAGCGGGTGGCCTTGAGGGGGAGGAGCATGGCTTGCGCCGTGCGGAACTCGCCGAGGAAGATGTTGCCGGCAGCGATGGGCATGCCGACGAGCGAGCCGAAGGAGCCTGTGGAGCGCGTGACGAGCTTGACGCCGTTGCCGCTGACGCCTGCGAGGTCGGTGCAGGTGGGATAGTCGGCGGGCGCACTGCCCATGCCGGTGAGGGCGAAGCCGGCGTTGCCGGAGGCCCAATAGTTGCGCACGGGGCTGTCCACGTCGGTGGTGTCGACCTCATACCAATTATAGTAACGACCCGTAGCGTCAAGCTGGAAGTGCTCGAAACTGCAGGTCGATATGGGCATGGGGTAGTTGAAAGCGACGGTGTAGTCCTTTTTCCGGACGCCGTCTTCGGAGTGGGTGGTATAGGTCTGCGCGGACGAGAAGTCGCGGGCAACGCCGTTGGCTTCCACCTCAATGCCGTCCTGGTTCATGGTGATGGTGGCGCCGGGCGTGAGTGTGAACGTGGGATTGAGCGCCGAGCGGTCGGCACCTTTCTGTATGTTGACAGAGATGTGGTCGTTCGTCACGATGGGCGTACCAATGATGATGCCGCTGTTGGCGTTGAGCCAGACTGAGTCGATGCCAAGGATGTCGCATTCCGCGTTGAGAGCCTCATCCTTGATGCAGGAGGTCAGAGCCGTGGCGCAAACGACTGCGCAAATTAATACTTTCTTCATCAGCCAGATTTTGGATATACGTATTTCTGCGTGCAAAATTACAAAATTTCCTCCGCACAGAAAACTAATTCTATTCTTTTAGTATTCACACAAGGATGAAAAAGTGTTCTATTTCATTCTGAAAATTAGGCTTTTCACCAAAATCACGTCCAAAAACGCGGGCAGGGCGGAAAATAGGAAAACAGAACACTTGTTTTTTTCAAGTGTTCTAAATTCCAGTAAATGGCATGGCGGGAAGTGGCAATAGCTCAACCCCTCTTTAAATAGTTCGTAATGGTGAACCCCTTTGCGCGCAGGATGTATCTTTGCAAGTAGAACAGCAATCCCCTCAATGGGCATCACTCTGTAAGAGTGAATTTACACAGCCCGGGGTGAAACCCCGGGTAACTCATGTCGATTCAAATACTATCGCTCACCTTGGGGGGAGCTGTCGCGAGCGAAGCTCGTGACTGAGGGGGGCAAACCGCCCCCAATCATAATAAATTCCGTCCGCCCATACATATAATATAAATATGAGTGTGCCCCTCTAATGTTGATTGCCCCCTCAGTCACTCGCTCCCGCGAGTGCCAGCTCCCCCAAGGTGGGGAAGCGTGCATTTAACTGATTTATGTTGACTCGGTTTTATTAATTATTACTGATATAAGTTGACTTTTAGCCGTTATCC
>JAUNOO010000129.1 GCA_030531095.1 Bacteroidales bacterium | reverse complement strand
CATCTGTTGCTTTAATGTCTGTAAATGATACATTGTTAACTGTCATTGGTGAGTCAACTTTTTTCAGTTAAATACAGCGAATGTCTATCAATGGCGTACGGTTAACCTGGGGTTGTCACCCCAGGCTATGTAAAATCACTCTTACAGAGTGATGCCCATCAGGTTACTTTTCTGCAAATGCGGGGCAAAATTCAGGTTGTTATATTCATAAAACGCAAAGAGAGTGACCCTTTGCGGGTCACTCTCCTTACATTTCATGAAGTCGGCGGCTTACTTACTGGGCAGCGTCACTGAGAAGAGGCTGCTGGGGGTGTGCTCTTCGTTGATGATTTCTATCATCTTCTCGACGACTTCGGGGTACTTGCTTGCCACGTCGGTGTCTTCGTGGAGGTCGGTGGCGAGGTCGTAGAGGTGGTAGGTGCCGCTGCTAACTACCATCTTCCAGTTGCCCATGCGGAGACCGAGCATGTTGGTTTCGGAGAATTCCCAGTAGAGGTAGTCGTGCTCCTGCTGGGTGCCGGTGCCGGTGAGCGTGGGATAGAAGGAGATGCCGTCGAAGTAGTCGTTGGCAAGGCGCGGATTGGTGTAGCGCTCCACGTAGTTGTCTATGCCGGCGATGTCGCAGAAGGTGGGCATGAGGTCGTAGAAGGCGAGCTGGTGGTCGTTGACCTTTCCGGCTTCGACCTTACCGGGCCAGCGCACGATGAAGGGAACGCGGATGCCGCCTTCGTAGGTGCTGCGCTTCTTGCCCTGGAGGAGTCCGTCGCGGTTGAAGAAGTCGGGGTCGGCACCGCCTTCCTCGTGCGGGCCGTTGTCGGAGGTGAAGATGACGACGGTGTTTTCGTCAAGACCTTTCTCCTTAAGCTTGGCCATGACTTCGCCGACGTAGGCGTCGAGGCGGGTTATCATGGCTGCGAACTCAGCGTGGCCGTAGCTGGTGGGGTTGTAGCGCGAGGAGGAACTGCCGCTGTAAGTCTTTTCGACACAGAAGTGGCCCTTGTAGGCGAGGAGGATGGAGTCCTCGGGCTGGGCGAGCTCGGCGTGGGGCAGGGTGTAGGTGAAGATGCCGAGGAAGGGCTGGTCGGCACTCTGCTTGTCGAGCCACGAAAGGGCTGCCTGGTGAATGAGGTCGGCGGAGTATTGCGTGCGGTTCTTGTAGTCGTCGCCATACATGTCGTAGGCGATGTTGTCTTCGAGGGTGATGCGCTTGGTTTCGGTGTCACCGTCGGCGCGGCTGAAGGCGTTGAGGAAGTTGGGGTAGTAGAGGTGGGCCTGGAACTGGCAGATGTAGCCGTAGAACTCGTCGATGCCGCGCGTTTCGGGAACGGAGATGGAACCTTCGTAGCCGCCTGCCCACTTGCCGAACATACCGGTGGTGTAGCCGTTGTCCTTGAAGATTTCGGGGATGATGACGTGGGCGGTGTCGTAGGGTTCCTGACCCACTACCTTATAGTCGGCGTTGTCGCCGTAGTAGACCGTGCCGCTCCAGTATTCCTTGTTGGCGCGGACGTGGGTGTGGCCGGTGTGCTGTCCGGTCATGAACGTGGCGCGCGAAGGGGCGGAGACGGGGCTTCCGGCGTAGGCTTGGGTGAAGCGCATGCCTTCGGCGGCGAGGCGGTCGATGTTTGGGGTGGAGATGTACTGCTGCCCGTAGCAGGCGAGGTCGCCATACCCCATGTCGTCGCACATGATGTAGATGATATTGGGCTTGGTCTGGGCGCCTGCTGCAAGGGCGGCGAAGGCTCCACAGCCGCAGAGGATGATTTTCTGTTTCATATTGTATGGAATGAAAATGGATTTGTGATAGGGTCGATGTTTATTTCACTAAGATGGGACGGGAGACGCTGCCGTCGTTCTCGAGATAGACCTTGACAACGTAGGTGGCGGGGTCGAGGGCGTTGCTCCTCACCTGCTTGGAGGTGGAGGAGGCGACGAGGCGACCTTCGGTCGTGAACACCTGCACGAGCTTCACCTTGCCGTCGGTCTCGACGGTGACGGTGTGGTTGTCGCCGGTGATGTCGACGATGGCGCTCTCGGTGGTGAGGTCTACGGTGTTGATGCCGGTGAGCTCATAGTTGGGCGAGAAGTAGGCAGTCAGCGCCATGGAGCGGGTGTAGCTGAAGCTGTAGGTGGCTTCGGCAGAGAGGACGTTGTTGCCCTCGCTCCAGCACACGAAGGTGGCGTCGCCGGCAGTGGTGGCGGTGACGGTGGCTTCGCCGTTGGCGGCAGTGACGGTAGCCGTGCCGCGGGTAGAGTCGTTGACGGCGACAGTGACGGTGGGCGTGGTGTCTGCCTCGTCGGTCACGTTGATGACGAAGTCGAGAATCTGGCCAGTCACGTCGTCCTCGGCATCGGTGAGGCCGTTGGAGGTGAGGCGGAGGCGGATGCGCGACTTGCCGGTTTCAGCCTCGGCGGGCACTTCGATGGATTGCTCTACGCTAGTGCCAATGGTGAGTTCCTGCATGGCTTCGAAGACGCCGTCGCGGTCCCAGTCATAGTAGGCGTAGAGGGCTTCGCCAGAAGCGGGCGACGCACTGAGCGTGAGGGTGAGGTCGGCGGTGGCGCCTGCGAGGAGGGTCGCCTTGTCGTCAGTGTAGATGGTGTACCACGAGCTCGGCTTGGAGGCAGTGCCTGCCGTTACGGTCGAACCGCTGAGGGTGGAGAGAGGATATTCCATCGTTTCGAGCGCGCCTTCGCCGTCGATGGTGGCGTGGACAATGTAAGTGCTACCGAGGGAGCCGCACGGCAGGGTGTAAGCCTGGATGGCGCGGGCGTAGGGCGAACGTGCTTCGCGGAAGGAGACGACGGAGTCGTTGGCGACGGAGAGTGCCGTGCCAGCCTCGTTGAAGGTGCTGAGCGGACGGAAGATGTAGGTGGACTCGAGGGCGTTGTATTCGATGACGCGATAGAGTGTGGGGTCGCCGAGGACGGAGTCGTTGGCGGCGTTGACGATGTAGAAGCCGTCGGAATTGCTTTCACCCACGAAGTACCAGCTCTGGTTGGCAGAGATGTTGCGCGTCTGCCACGACAGGGTGTCGGCGGTGAGGTCGAGCGCCTGGCCTTCGGCGTTGCACACTTCGTAGACGTAGTTGTGGTTGCCCACGCTGTCGGTGAAGGTGAAGGGTGCAAGTATATAGCTATCGTCGGTGGCTTCGATGACCCAATAGGAATTGACGTCAGACTCGGAAGCGCTACCTGCCTCGACGGTGGTGGCGGAACTGTTCTTGTTGAGACCGAGCGGACCGGCGGAGGTGTCGTTGTAGTCGTCGCAGTCGGTCGAGGTGAAGCGGTAGAAGCCTCTCACTGCCGAACCGCTCGTGGCGACTTGTGACACATAATACTCGACGGGGTCGGCGCCAGTTGTGATGACGGACGAAGAGCCCGACAGAATGTTGCAGCTCTGGATGTAATGACCCGAGGCTGCATTATATAAATAGTAGCAACTGTCGTTGTCGGTGGGGACAAACTGCCAGAACTGGCGCTGGACATTGTCCTGCGCGGCGACGGAGAGTGAACCGTCCGCCTCTTCGGTCATGTAGTAGCCGGGATTGGAGGCGAGGCGGATGAAATAGGTGCCGTCGGCGCTGATGGTCTGATTGGAGAGTTCCAGTGACGACAGACCGAAGTAGCAGCCCGAGTTTGTGGTGCCCTTCGTGATGGTCAGCTGCAGCACGAGCGTGTCGGCGGTGGTGCAGGTTTCGGGACTGTTGGCGAGCCATACCTGATGGGTCGTGCCGCCCGTGCTGACGTCGGCAGCGATGTCGATGTCGGTCCAGCCGGCGAATTCGGTGAGGCTGTCTGCCGAAGTTCCCTGGCTGAGGGCGACGTTATACTGGCGCACCTGGCTGTCGCTGCTCTGCTGATAGGAGCCGGAACTATTGAGGGCGTGGATGTCGAGGCCGAGGCTGTTGAAGTTGAGCCCCTTGGGCAGACCAGTGAGGGTAAAGGTCAGGACGACTGTGCGCGACGTATTGCCGTTGACGTTGGGGCAGAGGATGCTGTCGGTCACGGCGTTGGTCGTGGTCTTGAAGGCGTGGCTCGTGGTCATCGAACCCGAAGCGCCCGAGATGGCTTCGCCGTACTGGTCGAGCAGGATGAGGTTGACCTTCGCGGCGGTTATGCCGGTGCGGTAGAACTTCATCTTCACGCCAGTGGTCTGCTTGTAGAGCGAAATGGAGGAGAGACCGAAGAAGCAGCCGTTGTTGGTGGCGCCTTTGGTGACGGTGAGCTGGAGCACGAGCGTACTGCCCACCGATACGGTGCTGGCGGCGTCGGTGGCCCAAACCTGATGGACATTGCCCGTCGTGCCTATGCCCGAAGCGATGTCGATGTCGTCCCAGCTGACGAACTGGGCAAGGTCGTCGGTCGACGTGCCCTGACTGAGGGTGACGTCAAACTCGCGCGACTTGGCATCGTAGTTTTGCTGATAGGAGCCAGAGCTGTTGAGAGCGTGAATGTCGAGTCCTGCCGTGCGCATCGCCATCGTAGAGGGCAAGCCCGTGATTTCGACGGTCATGGTGATGGTGGGACTGGTGTTACCGTTGACATTGAAACAGAGGATGCTGTCGGTCACAGCATTGGTCGTGGCCTTGAAGTCGTAGTTTGACGTCAGGGTTGCCGAAGCGCCCGAAATGGGCTCACCATTCTGATCGAGCACGTCGACCGACACGCTCGAAGCATCAGTACCTGTGCGGTAGAACTTGAGTTGCAGACCGTCGTACTCAGTCACGTCGGCTTGCGCAGTCAGAGCCACCGCCAGGAAAAGAAAAAGAAATGAGTAGATTCTCCTCATAGTGTGACAATTTGAAAGGTTTATAGTTGGTTGAGATAGTTGTGAACGTATCGAGGCAAAGTTACAAAAATTATTTCACAACCTGCTGCTATGGAGATTTTCTTTACCGGCGGCGTCTGTGTTTCGCATAAATGAACGGGCGAAGCGGCAGATTTTGCCAGCGAGGAGGAGTTCAGACGCATTACGGGTTCTCGGACTTTTTTCCAGTGCTTTTTAATACCCCACCACCTTTCTCCGCGCCATAAACACACACTCCCGGAATGGGCAGTCTCGCCAGTGAGACTCTTCCATTCCGGGATTCTTTTTTGTCTTAAAAATCAGCCGCCGTCACTTCATTTTCCTGAAAACAGCCGGCAGACCCGCCGCGTTCATCGGTGTCATGTCCACGAGGTCGAGGTGTTTCACCATGTGGAGCGTCCCCTGCTTGTAGGTCTTGAAGTGCGCCGTGGCGATGTGGTGCCGATAGGCGGCGTCGTTG